>JBDSLN010000371.1:0-6878 GCA_039916365.1 Vicinamibacteria bacterium | reverse complement strand
TTACCTCGGTCCCGAAGGCGTCATACAACTTACCTAGTGGCCTGTAAGCGATGAAACCGAACTACCCGAACGTCGAGGCGCCCGGAGCGCAAGGCGCCGAGGAGCCGCGAATATCGGGAATATTCGGGCGACGAGCAACGCAGCGGGCTGGGATGCATCGGCACTCCCATGTACCGGGAACTTACGAGGCGGCACACTAGTGGGAGGACCGCGCGATCTCTTCCATGCGATCGCGCCCGGCCAGTTTCAGCTTCTTGAGCTTCGACTCTTCGACCTGCTCAGCGTCGGACAGGACGGGCTTCTCGGAGAAAGCCTGCAGCCGTGTTTCCAGGTCCCTGTGTTCCTGGTTCAGCTTGCGGTATTCCTCATTGCCGGTCAGCAGCGAATCTCGAGTCGCCGAGTTCAAAGACGTCATCGTGAGACCTCCCAATGTTTAGATCTTCGACGCTAGCACGCGTTTCTTTGCCCTTTCAACCGCGAGGGACGTCACTTTTCGGCTCGACTTTTCGGCGCGATTGGGCGCCGCATCAAAACAGCGTCCTCGTCCGGGTCCTTGTAGAAGCGGCACCGTCTCTGGGTCTCCTTGAAACCAAGACCCTCGTACAGCGCGCGCGCCTCGCGGTTGCTCTCCCGGACTTCCAGAAAGACCGAGGTCACACCCGCCACGGCGACTTCGTCGAAGAGCGAAAGCAGTATTGCCCGCCCGAATCCTCGTCTCCTTGAACGTTCCGCGACGGCCACGTTCACGATGTCCATCTCCGGAGGCTGGATGCGTGCCACCACGAAGGCCGCGACCTCGTCTTGGACACGCAGGACGAGCAGAGTGGGAGCGACATGCTGCAGCTCCGCCGCAAAATCGTCGTGCGACCACGGGCGCGGGGACGTGGCATCGATCGCGACAAGCGAGGGGATGTCGTCGTCGCGGGCCGGGCCGAACGCCGCGATCATTTCTGCTTCGGCTGAGTTCCGAGCAGCCCTCGGGTCAGGGGATCGCGCAGGTAGAACGGCATCAGGTCGCCCGCGGCGCATGTGTTGTCCGCCGACGCTTTGTGGGAGGCGAGAGTCGCCAGGTGCGGAGCCAGGCCTTCCGGAAGGGGATGGACGGACATCTCAGGGAACGCCGCTACGATTTCCGGCTGATGTTTCACTGCCGCCGAGCCAACGGCGACCGATGTGCCGTGCAGATGTGGACGCAAGGCCTCAAGCACCGGGCTTAGGTCGCCGGACTCACGCGCCGAAATGAGCGCACCATCCGCTCCATGGACGGAGCCGAAGACTTCGCCATGGAACAGATCGGTGATGGCCAAGATGGTCTCGACGCCAGGAGCGCGAGCAGCCCAGGCCGCGACATCGGTCGCGAGCCCACCGAAACAGGGCTTCGCTCCCGCGAGTCCGCGGACGCTCGCGAGGGAGACGCGCAGGCCTGTGAATGACCCCGGTCCAACCACGACGGCGAAGAGATCAACGTCGGCCACGTCGACGCCCGCGTCCGTGAAAAGAGCGTCCACCGCGGGGAGAAGTTTTTGAGAATGGCCGTGGTCGGCTTCGAACGTTCGCGCCTTGACGATCGAAGGCCCTCGAGACAGCGCAACGCTGCCCAGAGACGACGACGTGTCGAGGGCCAGGATGAGCGGAGCAGCCGGGGGCGCGTAGATGGAAGGCATTGAAGAGACAGAGCTTATACTCGCTGACTGCCCGAGCTTTCCTGCTGAGTTCCATAGAAACCAAAGACGCCGATGTCCGCGACGCCCACTCCCGCCATGCAGCAGTTCCATCGCATGAAGGCGGAGCATCCGGGGGCATTGCTGTTCTTCCGGATGGGCGATTTTTACGAGCTCTTTTTCGAAGACGCGAAGATTGCCGCACCCCTGCTCGATATTGCCCTGACCTCGCGCGCCAAAGACGCGAATGGCGAGGCGATTCCGATGTGCGGCATTCCGCATCGAGCGCTTGACGCGTATGTCCGCACGCTGGTGGAAAAGGGCTTTCGTGTTGCCATCGGCGATCAGCTTGAGAATCCCAAGGACGCGAAGGGTGTGGTCAAGCGAGGCATCACCCGCGTGATCACTCCTGGGACCTTCATCGACGAAGAGACCCCGCTCGCTCAAGCTTCGCGCATCGCCGCCTGCTACCCCGGCCGGTCCGCGCTGGGGGCCGCCGTGATCGATCCCGTCTCCGGTGAGTTTTTTGTTTTCGAAAGACGCGGGGAAGGCCGGGTTGAGGAATTCTTCGACGATTTAATGTCGATTGGGCCGCGCGAGCTGCTTTGGCCCGAAGGTGTTGAGCGCCCCCCACCTTTCGATCTGTCGAAGATCGGCGCGTCCGTCTTCGAACTCGACAACGAATTCGATACCAAACGCGCCCGCGAGGAGCTTCTTCGCCACTTCGGAGTCATCAACCTGGAGGCGATGGGGTGCGAGCGTATGCCCGAAGCCGCGACATCGGCCGGTGCGCTTCTCCTGTATCTCAAGTCGACGCAGAAACGGGAACTGTCGCACGTCACGACGCTCACCCATCGCGACGACACCGACGTTCTGATTCTGGATGAATCGACCCGCCGTAACCTTGAACTGGTCGAGAACCTGATCGACGGTTCACCGCGGGGCACGCTGTTGTCCGTTCTCGATCAAACCCACTCGCCGATGGGCGGACGCCTTCTGCGCGACTGGATTCTTCGGCCCCTCTCCCGCCGTGAGCCGATCCAGGATCGTCTCGATGCGGTCGAGGAACTCGCGTTCCGCACCCGCACGCGCGGCGACCTCGAAGACGCTCTCGCGAAGATCCGCGACATGGATCGTCTGATCGCCAAGGTGACCTTTGGCCGCGCGAATCCCCGCGATCTTGCGTCACTTGCGACATCGCTTCGAGGGGTTCAAGCCGCCATTGCCGCAGGCTCCGAATTAAATGCGCCCCTGCTTCGGGCTCAAATCAAAACGCTGGATCCGCACGAGAAGCTGGCCGACCGCATTCTCGGCACGCTGGTCGATTCGCCGCCTGCGACGGTCGGAGAAGGCGATCTCATCCGGCTTGGCGTCGATCTCCATGTCGATGAGCTTCGCAGCCTTCACACCGGCGGCAAGGAAGCGATCGCCCGCATCGAGTCGCATGAGCGGGAGCGGACCGGGATCACGTCGCTCAAGGTTCGCTACAACCGCGTCTTTGGCTACTACATCGAGATCACGAAGCCGAATCTGCATCTCGTGCCCGAAGACTACATCCGTCGGCAGACCGTGGTGTCGGGCGAGCGCTTCGTGACGCCCGAGCTGAAGGACTTTGAAGAGAAGGTTCTGCGCGCCGAGGAGCGTCTGCTCGAACGCGAGAAGGAGATCTTCGACGGCCTGGTGAAGGACGCGCTTGCCTGCGTGAAGGAACTTCAGGCCACGTCGCGGGCGATCGCCATCGTCGACGTTGTGGCGTCGCTCGCCGAAGCCGCGCAGCGTCTTAACTACGTGAAACCGCGCCTGTCCAGCGAGGGCGAATTGGTCTATCGCGAAGGGCGCCACCCGGTGGTGGAGTCGTCTTCCGAGAATCCCTTTGTCGCAAACGACCTGGTCTTCGGTCCGGCGCAGGAATCACCGCGCCTCTTCATCCTGACCGGTCCCAACATGGGCGGCAAGTCGACCTTCCTTCGCCAGACCGGGCTCATGGTCGTGATGGCTCAGATGGGCAGCTTCGTTCCAGCGCTTGAAGTCAAGCTCACGGTCTGCGACCGACTCTTCACCCGAGTCGGCGCCTCCGATTACCTGCTGCGCGGCCAGTCCACATTTATGGTCGAGATGCAGGAGACCGCCTACATCCTCCGTCACGCGACCGAGCGCAGCCTGCTTCTGCTTGATGAGATTGGACGCGGCACCGCGACATTCGATGGATTGTCCATCGCTTGGGCGGTGGCCGAGCATCTGGCTGAACGAGGTCCGCATTGTCCGCGCACGCTGTTCGCCACTCACTATCACGAGTTAGTGGACCTTGCGGTCGATCGCCCGGCGGTGTCCAACCTTCATGTCACCGCGCGTGAGTGGAAGGACGACATTCTGTTCCTGCGCCGCGTGGAGCCGGGCGGCTCCGACCGATCGTTCGGCATTCAGGTCGCGAAGTTGTCGGGTCTCCCAGCACCCGTGGTGAAGCGTGCGCGAGAGATCCTGAAGAATCTCGAGCAGACAGAGTTCGATTCAGAGGGGCGTCCCAAGCTCGCGCGCACCGGAGTGATGGGCGCTCCCAAAGAACGTCAGCTTTCGCTCTTTGCGCCGGCATCCGACGCGGTGGCCGACGATCTGCGTAAAACCGACGTCAACGCGCTGACCCCGATAGAAGCGCTCAATCTTCTGGTTGAGTTGAAGAAAAAGCTCGAGGCCTGACCTTCCGCTCAGTATTTCTGGGCGAGAACCACGAGAAGACGGGTGAGCGATTCGAGGTCGCGCCGGTCCATGACCTCGACCGGGGAGTGGGAGTAGCGGCCCGGCCACGACAGGCCGACATCGATGGCGCCCTTGGCACTGAAAGGCGCCGCATCGGTCCCGCCACCGGTCACCCCGATCTGAAGCGGAATCGTGTGCTCGCGCGCGAGTGTCGTGATCCGGTCTATCACTTCGGACGGAACGAGCGACCGGTTGTCGAGGCCGCGCAACACTGCGCCCTTCCCAAGCGGCGCGTAGGCGATCCGACGCGAATCGACGGGTGTGTCGGAAGAGACGAAGGTATCCACCGCGAAGACGGTGTGAAATGTTTCGGAGGCGGCGATGAAGGCGGCGCCACTCAGGCCGGTCTCCTCTTCAACTGACCACACGAACGTCACGCGATTCTTCACAAGCAGCGGATCGATCCGCTGAAGGGCGCGGAGCAAGGCGGTGGATCCGTTGCGATCGTCCAGGGAACGGGCGGACGCACGATGTTCGCCGAGCTTGACCAGATCCTTGACCGGCGTGACGGCCTGACCCACCGCAAGGCCTATGGCCTCAGCCTGGGCGCGGCTCTTGGCGCCAACGTCGACGAACACCGTTTTCAGATCCGGCTCCAGCGTCGTGGAAGTCGCGTAGTTCTTCCGAGGCGTCAGAATCGCCGCCTTCTTCCCGGTCGCTGTATGTACGAACACCGGGTGCGCTTCATAGATGGAGAAGTACATCCCGCCAACGGGGCGGATGGATGCCGTTCCATCGTCGTTGATTGCGGTGATCTCGTAGCCCACTTCGTCGGTGTGCGCGACGAACATCAGGGGCTTCCCACCCGCGCCGAAGCGCACCATGACGTTGCCTTTTTTGTCGACCTCCTGCTTGGCCCAGGTCGGCAGCTGGCGGAGCACTTCAGTGCGAACCGCCTCTTCGTGAGTGGAAACTCCGTAGGCCCGAACGAGGCGAGCCAGAAGCCGCAGGTCATCTTCAGCGGGGGTCATGGCAGGTGGATCGATGGCCGCAGTGAGGGCGACGGGCGAGGCAAGAGCGCTGATGCCGATCGCGCTCGCAACCATCCGCGCTGCGGTCTCCACGTCGCGCGCGTCCACCGTCTCGACGGGAGTCTGCGCGTAGCGCGATGGAATGGCTATCCCATGTGTCTCAAGACTCTTCGGACCATTGAAGGGAAGGTCCGCGCTCGACCGTTTCTGGACACGCGCCCCGGAGGTCGCAAACATCGTGTCGTCGTCACGCACCAGCGGACCATCACCCACTTGGCCCGTTGATCCATTTGCGTCCTTGCCCGGCGCAAGCGCTCCCGTGAATGCAATGAGACGGTCCGGTTTCTCGGATTCGATCAAGCGAAGCAAACCACGCTGGCCGAAGAACGACTGCGCGGTCCAGGCGATCACGACGGATCCCTGAGGATGAGCCGCGGGGAGGCGATTGACGACTTCCAGAAGTGCTGCGGCACCCGCGCGCGCCGCGACGGCGCTGCCCGCGACTTCGCTGCCGCTCAGGCGGGTGGCGCGCTCGCGCAGCGTGACCGCGTCGAGCGTGCGGATGCCCAGCAAGGCGACCTCCTCGCGGGAAGATGCACCGACATCCACGAAGAGGTCGTCGATCGACCGCGGGGTGTCTCCGGTCGTGACCGCACCGCGCAAGTGCGTCGAAGGAGTTGCGGTGACGCCGTTTTGGTAGACATGTTTCGCGGTCTGAATCAGGACCGGCTGTCCGACGTGATACTCGTGGGCGAGCGTCTGGGTGAGGCCGGCGGTCGGCTTGTGCAAGCGAAGGTAACCATCGTCGGTGATGCCGGAGACCACGTAGCCTGGCTCATCGAGCGGAGCGACCACCAGCGTGCGAGGCGAACCCGATCCGATCCGGACGACCAGGTTGCCAAGCGCATCCGTTTCGCTCCGGGCACTTGCGGGCAGCATCGAGCTCACCAGCTTGCGAACATCGCTCTCATGACCCGAAACACCGGGCACGCGCGTCAGTTGCAGAAGTCGCTCAGAAGCGTCCTGTGCTGAAACAGAAACAGGCAGCAAGGCCGCAAGAGTCGCAAGGAAGAACGTGCGCGAAATCATGGAAGGTCCTCCGACCGATGGGACGATCAGTACTAAGCGCGTGATCGGCTGTTGCGCTCGACGCTGGCAAGTGCGCTTGCTTCACTTACGCTTCTTCTTACTCCCTATCGGCGATTCTTGCCGTAAATCATACGATCCACCGCATCCAACAGTTACTTCCGCGCTCGTCCTCTTCTTCTTCCTGATCTTTGGCCTGACGGTGCTCTCGGTGAGAGATGGAATCGCTTCCCTTGCTCGCTGGGCAATCAAGTCTGGGTCACTCGGATTGACTTCTTCGTAACAGTAAGTCCGGAATGAAAAATCAACGTAGTACAGACGACCGTAGGCTGCCGTTAACGGGCTCAGATATACATAGCCCTCCCGACCTTCGGGGTCCTCGTGCCACACATGGTTGCCGGTCTCG
>JBDSLN010000370.1:0-5978 GCA_039916365.1 Vicinamibacteria bacterium | reverse complement strand
CGTCGACGCGGTCGTTTCGTTCGTCGGCTCGCGTGACCTCAACCGATCCGTTGTCGTAGTACCAGGGACCCAAACCCAGGAATCCGAGCGCGGGAAGATTCCGCACCTTCTGCGTCTTTTCGAGTTGATCGGCCGCGAGCTGCGCAGTGACGAATTGATCGTAGGGAAGGTCGTCGTTGAACGCCTTGATCACCCAGTCCCGGTAGAGGTAGGCGTTAGGGTAGGGATTGTGCCCGCGTCCTTTTGGATCAAGGCTCCGGTAGTCGTCCTCTCCGTAGCGCGCGATGTCGAGCCACACACGTCCCCACGCTTCGCCATACCGAGGCGAGGCCAGCAACCGGTCTACCACCTTGGCGAATGCCCCCGCCGAGGAATCCTTTTGAAAAGCGTCAACCTCTTCCGGGGTTGGGGGCAATCCGGTCAGGTCGAAGGTGACCCGACGGAGCAACGCCAGCTTGCTGGCCGGTTCCACGGGCTGCAGTCCCTCACGCTCAAGTCTGGTGAGGACGAAACGATCTATCGGTGTCTTCGCCCACCCTGACCCCTTCACGTTGGGGATCGCTGCGCGGTGCAACGCCTGAAAGGCCCAGAAAGAGCGGTTCTCTGGCGTGATGACCATGCGTTGCGACGATGCCAGGGTCGGCGCGTTGGGATTCGTGGCGGGCCAGGGTGCTCCCGCGGTGATCCACATCGCCAGAAGGTCGATCTCCTCCGGCTTTAGTTTGGCGGCCTTCTTCGGCATCGGTGGAACGTCGGTAGCATGCCTCACCACCTTTATGAGGAGGCTTTCCTCGGGCTTGCCTGGGACGAGCGCGGTCCCTGACTCGCCTCCATCGAGCATTGCATCACGAGAGTCGAGTCTCAATCCGCCCCTCTGGTCCTCCGTATGGCAATTGAAGCAGCGAGCGGCGAGGAGTGGGCGGATCTTCTCCTCGAACCACTCCGGAGATTGCGCCAGCTTGAAAAAGGCCGGATCAGCGATCGGCGCTTTTGGGTTTTGGGGAGTCGCGCTGGCTGCGGCCAGGGTTGCGGCGAAGACAAGCGCGGCAAGGAGCATGTGAGTCGACTGTCGAACACTCACCATCACTGAGCGGATTATAGGCCGTATCATCCCCTTGATGCGCGCCGGCTCTCTTCATGTTCTGGTGGCTGTGGCACTGCTGAGATTTGAAGTCACTGCGCAGGCGCCCACGCCCACTCCTGCTCCCAAAACAGAGCCTCCTCTTCGGATTCCCTTCGCGGCCATTGTTCCGGAAGCGAAGTTCGACGTCGCGGGAACCGTAGCTCTCGTGGCCACGGAAGACGCGGTCTGGATCGCAAGCCCCACCTCCGGTGCCGTCTCAAGAATCGACGCGCAGACGAACAAGGTGACTCAGACGGTCGCGGTCGCGAAGGGCTTATGCGGCGGGATGAGCGCGGACTTCGAGAGCGTGTTTGTGGCGTTGTGCGCGACGAACCAGATCGCGCGTATCGACCCAAAAAAGAATGCACTCGCCGAGCCGATCGTGACGACGCTTAGCCGTGGAGCCCACTCCTTCGCGACAGGTGTCGGCAGCGTGTGGGCGATCTCCGACGACCGCGGAACTGTGGCGCGCATTGACCCTACAAACGGCGAAGTCGTCGCGCAGATCTATACGACACCCGGCGCCGCTTCTCTGGTGTTCGGAGAGGAGGCGTTGTGGGTTACGAGTCCGACCCGGAACACGGTGACTCGGATCAACCCGCACACGAACCTTATCGTCGAGACAATCGCCATCGCCAAGGCGCCAAGCGACATCGCAGTGGGCGAAGGTTCGGTCTGGACATGGAATCAGGCTGACGGCTCGGTCTCCCGGATCGATCCGAAGACGAATGCGGTGGTGATGACGATCCAGGCGAGTGCGTTGGGGTCAGACGGCCGGATCGTCGCGGGCGAGGGGTCGGTGTGGGTGGCGGCCACCGGAGTTGCGTTGACCCGGATCGACGCGCGCACCAATCGGGTTGCCCAGATATTCACCGGGACAGGCGGCCCCGTCCTGGGTTTGCTCAACGGATCGCTCTGGCTCAGCGTCGGTCCAAAGGGAGTCTGGAAGATCGATCCGAAGCGAATCGAAGCAACGCGGGCTGCCTCGCCCGACGCCAAGCCTTAAGACCACATCCACGAATCGGCGGCCAAATCGTCGCGGTGCGGAGTCCGTCCCTGTCCCGAGACACGCTGGCCGCCCTTCCCGTGGGTCAGCGGCCGACTCTGGTTTCGGCGCGCGACTCCGTTCAGCGTTTGTTGCGGCCTCGAGCCTTGCCCCCTACGAAGGGTGACCAGCGAGCGTTCGGGTGAGACAGGCGCGCACGCGCGCCGCTAGCTGGGGGACCGAGAAGGGCTTGGTGAGGTAGTCGCTCGCGCCGACATCGAACCCTGCCTTAAGGTTCACGTCATCATCCATCGCGGTCAGGACAACCACGGGGAGCGATTCGGTGGTCTTGTTGGAACGAAGGATCTTGAGCACTTCAAGACCTCCCTGCACGGGCATCAGAAGGTCGAGAAGGAGAAGGTCGGGCGGCTGCGCGTCTATCAGCGCGAGTGCTTCCTTGCCGCTCGCGGCTTCGATCACCACATGACCATCCTGAGTGAGCGCGTGATTCGCGAGAGCCCGTATGTCCGGATCATCGTCCACGATCAGAATGCGGCTGCCGCGGATGGCGTCCCGCTCTTGCGGCGGAGTCACGGGCAGTGCGATGAGATCCCGGATGCTGTGCGATTGAGCCTCGAGCTCGAGCCCCTCATAGGCGCAGCACACTTTGAGGGGGTTGCCGACCTTCAGGGCAAAGGCGCGGGCGCGCGTCTCCATCTGCGCCACGGCGCCATCATTGTGCAAGGGATCATGATGGGTCAGCGCGAGCTGGCCAACACCCGCGGCGGCGGCGAGGCCCACCGCATACTCGTAGGTGCTGTGACCCCAGTTCTTCCTGGAAGGATATTCCTCAGGCGTGTACTGGCTATCGTGAATCACAAGTCCGGCGCCGGCCATGAAGCGCGCGTGCCGTCGGTCGCCGTCGTGAACAATGGACTCGATGTCAGAAGGCGGCGGATCGCCGTGCCAGGATGTTTCCGAGAAGGGTTCGTGATCGCACGCATACACAATCGCCGCGTCGTCTGCCTGTACGCGGTAGCCAAGGGTCACCGCCGGATGATTGAGGTATTGGGCCACGACCTGCGCGCCTGCGATCTCGTGAGTTCCTTCTCCTAACTCGCGAAAGGTGAGTGTGGCCGGAAGCTGACCGAGCTCGAGGGGGAAGTACGAGAACTCCATCTGACCGGCGAGCACATCACGAAGCGAGCGAGCGCCGCCCTCGGGGCCGCACACGGTGATCTTGATTCCAGGGACAAAGACAGGAGCGAAGAAAGGAAAGCCCTGGATGTGGTCCCAATGGGTATGGGAGAGAAGGATCGTGATCGAGGTGGGCGGCGGATTCCTGGCCATGAGGGCCTGGCCCAAGGGGTGCGCGCCGGTTCCGCAATCGAATATGAAGCAATCGCCTTTGTCCGTCGTCATTTCGACACACGAAGTATTGCCGCCGAAGCGAACTGTTCCAGCGCCCGGCGTGGCGATGGAGCCTCTTGTGCCCCAGAATCTAGCTTTCATCTATTCGTACTCCACATGAAGACGGTCGAGATAACGGCCGAGGTCGGCGGCTCCGTCCCGGATCTCCGCCGGTGAACAGCGAATGGCGGCATCCTCGAGCAATGCCCCGATGTCGGTTATCCGCTGAAAGCCATACCCTGCGCCCGAACCTCTCATGTTGTGACCGACGACCCGGATGCTCTCGAAGTCCGGAATCTGCAGGGCGGCCGCGATGACGTCGATATCGGTCCGACGATTCACAAGAAATCCAGGAACCAGGCCCTTGAGGTTCATATCGAGCCGCACGAGTCCCTGGGTGTGCAGTTCAATCGCGTCCAGGAGGGTCATTTTTCGAATCGGTTTCGTGAGGTGAGCCGTGCAACCCGCGTCGAGGCTCTTCTGCACTTCTTCGGGCAGAGCGTGAGCGGTCAGAGCCAGGATGGGAGCCGTCTTCAGGCCGTTGCTCTTCTCCCATTGCCGGATCTTGCGGGTGGCCTGATAGCCGTCCATGACCGGCATCTGGACATCCATCAGCACAATATCGTAGCTGCCGGAGATAAATTTCTGAAAGGCGATCTCGCCGTCTCTAGCGAGGTCAGCGGTGTATCCATTCGTCTTGAGGTACGACTCGATGAGCAGCACATTGTCCGGCGAGTCCTCGGCAAGCAGAATCCGAAGCGAATGCGTGGTTGTGTTCGCGCTGCGCCGCGAGGGCACGACCGACCGGTTGGTCGCGGCGGTAACGCCACCGCGCGCTTCCTGAATTGCTTCCAGGAGCTCGGCCTGCTTGACCGGTTTCACCAAGTACGCCGCGACGCCCAGTTCACGACCGCGCGCCACATCCCCCGCACGATTTTCCGATGTGAGCATCAGGATCGTGGGAGGTGCCAGGCCCGGTTCTTGATGAATTCTTTCCGCAACCTGGAACCCGTCGACGCCGGGCATCCGCTTGTCGAGGAGCACCAGCGAGAACGCCTTCCCCGCGTCCTTGGCCCTGGCCATCTCCGCAAGCCCCTCTTCACCACCTTCGGCCTCACTCACGACGGCGCCCCATTTCGAGAGCATTTCTTTGAGGATCAGGCGGTTCGTCGCGTTGTCGTCGATGATCAGTGTCTTCAGGTCCATCAGATCCAGGGATCTGAGAGGTTCCCTCGGCGACGGCCTTGTGACGATCGTGAACTCGGCCGTGAAATAGAAGGTACTTCCGGGTCCCGGGTTGCTCTCGGCCCAGATCTTTCCCTTCATCAGTTCAACGACACGGCGAGAGATGGTGAGACCGAGACCCGTGCCGCCGAACTTGCGCGTGGTGGACGTGTCTACCTGGGAGTAGGGCGCGAAAATGCGGTCGCGCGCCTCCTCTGGAATGCCGATCCCCGTGTCGCACACCGCAAAACGCAGCGCGCCGGGTGCGCCGTTGGCGGGATCGCATTCAACCCGCACCGACACTTCTCCTTTTTCGGTGAACTTAATGGCGTTACCGACGAGATTGATGAGGACCTGTCGAAGGCGGGCGGCGTCTCCCCGCAGGGCGGTCGCGACATCAGGTGCGATCCGAAGTGCCAGCTCCAGTCCCTTTTCATGAGCGCGTATGGCCATGATCTCGAGCGTGCGCTCAAGAACCTCGCCCAGGTCGAAGTCAATGCTCTCAAGGGTGAGATGCCCTGCCTCAACCTTTGAAAGATCGAGGATGTCGTTGATCAGATCGAGAAGCTGACTTCCCGCTTTTCTGAAGATCCGCACGTACTCCCGTTGTTCCGAGGCGAGCGGCGTCTCCCACAGAAGGTCGGCCATGCCGATGATCGCGTTCATTGGTGTTCTGATCTCGTGGCTCATGCGCGCGAGGAAATCGCTCTTGGCACGGTTTGCGTCTTCCGCGGACTCTTTCGCCTGCTCCGCTACTTCCTTCGCCTCCTCGAGAGCATGGTCGAGGCGCTTGCGTTCGGTGACGTCGCGGGCGGCGGCAAAGACACCCTGGAGCTTTCGATCGCGGTCATAGAAGGTGGTTGCGTTGTAAGACACCACGGTCTCTTTGCCATCTCGCGTGCGCGCGGTCAGTTCGTAGTTTGTGACCTTCTTCTCGCTGAGCACGAGCTTAATACCGGCCTGGGCACGCTCGGGATCGGTGAAATAACCCTTGAACGGAGCGCCGATCAATTCGTCGCGGGTGCATCCAGTGAGCGCTTCCATCTGCTTGTTGACGTCGGTGATGATTCCCTGCGGGTCGGTGGTCATCAGAGCGTCGATGTTCGATTCGATCAGGGAGCGCGTATAGAACTGCTGATCGCGGAGGCGCTGATCGAGCTTCTTCTGTTCCTCCTCGACCTGCTTGCGCGCGGTGTTATCGGTCCCGATGAGGAGGTAGCCGATGATGGCGTCCTG
>JBDSLN010000369.1:0-3222 GCA_039916365.1 Vicinamibacteria bacterium | reverse complement strand
CATTCATGCATTGAAGCTGGCCTTCCGTCATATCCAAAGGGCGCCTGCATTCAATTCGCTGATCATCGTGATCATCGCGCTGGGGATCGGCGCGAACACTGCGATCTACTCGGTGCTGCGGGCGGTGATGCTTCGGCCGCTTCCCATGACAGAGCCGGATCGCTTGGTCCGCCTTCGGGAAAACTTCGCGAATGGCTCCGACGAGACTCAGCTCAACCTTTCACCCGTCACCTGGATGCGCTGGCGCGAAACCAACTCGGTCTTCACTGACATCGGCGTCGCCACCGGCGCGAGCTACACCCTGACCGGCAGAGGCGACGCGGAGTACGTTCCGGCCGCCATAGTCTCCGCCAACTTCTTCTCCGTTCTCGGCGTGACCCCGGCGCTCGGTCGCAACTTCCTTCCCGAGGAGGACAAGCCGGGAGCGCCTCGCGTGGTGCTGCTGAGTTACGGCTTCTGGCAGCGGGTGCTCGGCGGCGCGTCCGATGTTGTCGGGCAGACGATCACCCTGGATGGAGAGAAGCGAACCATCGTGGGCGTGATGCCGGAGCACTTCCGCCATCCGTACCGCGCGCAGATCTGGGCGCCCATCGCGATTCAGATCGATCCAACGCGTCCACCCGGTCACTACCTCTATGGTGCCGCACGGCTCAAGCCCGGGGTTTCTCTCGTGCAGGCGAACGCGGCGATGCGCGAACTGTGCGCGCGCGTCAATCAGGAGACTCCGGATCCAGGCAACCCTCGTGAGGCCCAGATTGTTCCACTCCAGGACAGCTTGGTCCGCGACTCCAAGCCTCGGATGTTCGCGATCATGGCCGCCGCGGCTTTTGTCCTTCTCATCGCGGGCGCAAACATCGCAAGCCTGCTCCTCGCGAAACAGATTGGTCGTGCCACTGAGGTCAGTGTTCGGGCCGCGCTGGGCGCATCCCGCGGCTCACTCCTCTTGGAGTCGCTCGCTCAGAGTTTTCTGCTCGCCCTCCTGGGCAGCGTGCTCGGAGTTGTGCTCGCCGCCACACTGACCGGGCCGCTCTACGCGCTCAGCCCCATGGCGAGCGACACCACCGGCAACGCAATGCGCGAGTTCGATACCACGGTCCGTCTGGATGGCCAGGTCCTCGCGGTCACGACCGCGCTCACGCTGCTCGTCGGCCTCGGATTCGGGCTCTTGCCCGCACTTCGAGGAACCCGCGACGATCTCCAGCTTGCCATCAAAGGAGCCAGTCGCGGATCCACTCTGGATCGTCGAACCAGCCGCACTCTCAGCGCGCTCGTTGCGACCGAGATCGCGGTCGCGGTCGTTCTCCTCGTCGGGACGGGCCTGATGATTAAGAGCTTCAACAACCTGACGGCGCTGGACTGGGGTTTCGAGACCAAAGAGCGGCTTGCCTTCACGGTGACTTTCTCCAATCAGCTTCGCCCGGAGCACGCCGATCGGACGGCCTACATCGATCAGTCACTCGAACGATTGCGCGCGCTTCCCGGCGTCTTGAGCGCGACCGCAACCACGCTGGATCTGATCGATCTGGGTCGCAACCTCGCCGCCATCACTCCGCAAGGAAGTACGCCGCCGGAAGGGCGCGGCTACTTCCTCGTCACGCATCGCATGGTGGTGCCCGGCTACTTTAAAGATTCCGGCATTCGCATCTTGAAGGGTCGCGCCATTGACGACAGTGATCGACCGGACGGCCAGAAGGTCGCGGTCATCAGCGAGAAGTTCGCCAATTTTTTCTGGCCTGGTCAGGATCCCATCGGCAAGACGGTGCGTCGCGCGCGCGCCGACGATCCGAGACCGCCGTACACCGTCGTCGGAGTGGCGGCTAACATCCACGGCGTCTCCGACCCCACCGACGGCGACATGCCCGGCATGTGGTATCTGTCCTACTCACAGAATCCCAGCTATCTGTCGAATGACGTGACATTCGTGGTTCATTCGAGTCAGCCCATCGAGGCGTTGCAAAGGCAGGCACGCTCGGAGCTTGGCCGAATCGACGCCTCGATTGCGCCTTACGACTTCAACACGTTGGAGCGCCTGGTGGAGGACACGCGTGTGGAGGATCGATTCGGGCTGCTTCTGATCAGTCTGTTCGGCGTGTTGGGGTTGATTCTTTCCGCCATCGGACTCTATGGCCTGCTGGCTTTCCAGGTAGCGCATCGGAAGCGGGAGTTCGGCGTCCGCGCCGCTCTGGGCGCGTCCGCACGCAACACAATGCTGCAGGTGTTTCGACATGGAGGCTCGCTCGTGGTCGCCGGACTCGCGGGCGGCGTCATCGTCGCCGTTTTGCTGTCTCGCGTCATGCAGAGCCAGCTTCATGACGTGAGCGCAGTCGATCCCCTCTCCTATCTCTCAGCAGCGGCGGTGCTCAGCCTCGCGGCGGCCCTCGCGTGCGGCCTGCCCGCGTGGCGCGCCTCGCGCGTCGATCCCATGGTCGCTTTGCGCGAAGACTGAGTTCACGAATCCCCTCGAAGGAGAAACACCATGGCCAACGACGTCACCAGCGCCGTCGCCTCACTCGCCAAAGCGCCGGGGTTCACTCTGACCGCCATTGTGACTCTGGCCCTCGGCATCGGCGCCAACACCGCGATCTTCAGCGTCATCAACGATGTCCTGCTGCGCGATCTTCCCTACGCCGAGCCTGACCGCCTGGTGATGTTGTGGGAGAACAACGTGGCGCGGGAGAAGGCCATGAACGTGGTCTCCCCCGCCAACTTCCTCGACTGGAAGGAGCGCAACCAGAGCTTCAGCGCGGTCGCGGGATTCTTCGATCGCTCGTTCACGCTCACTGGCTCGGGTGATCCCCTCGAAGTTTCCACCACTGCCGTCACCTCGAATCTGTTCGCCATCCTCGGCGCACAGGCGCAGCTCGGTCGCGTGATCACGGCCGAGGACGAGAAGCCCGAGAGTCCGCGCACGATCGTTCTTTCGCAGAAGTTATGGCGTGATCGCTTCGGCTCAGACCCGGCGGTGATCGGACGCAAGCTCAATCTGAGCGGAGAGGTCGCTGATGTGGTGGGCGTGATGCCCGCGGACTTCAGCTTCTATGTGAAAGAAGGCTCCTTCAACGGCGAACCCGCGTTGATGTGGACGCAGGCGCGGTTCGATGCGTCGCATCGCATTCGACGTGGGCGCTATATGGCCGCACTCGGGCAACTCAAGCCCGGAGTAAGCATCGACCAGGCACGCGCGGAGATGAAGACGATCGCCTCCGCTCTCGAAACCGAGAA
>JBDSLN010000368.1:0-4137 GCA_039916365.1 Vicinamibacteria bacterium | reverse complement strand
GTGATGGCAGAGCCGGTTTCGACCTGCGTCCAGGAGATCTTGCTGTTGACACCTCGGCAGGCGCCGCGCTTGGTGACAAAATTGTAGATCCCGCCCTTGCCGTCTTTGTCGCCGGGGTACCAGTTCTGAACCGTCGAGTATTTGATCCGCGCGTTCTCGTGCGCCACCAGCTCGACCACGGCGGCGTGAAGCTGATTCTCATCACGCATGGGCGCAGTGCAGCCTTCGAGGTAGCTCACGGCCGCATCGTCGTCCGCGATGATCAGAGTCCGCTCGAACTGACCAGTGTTCTTGGCGTTGATGCGGAAGTAGGTTGACAGCTCCATCGGGCACTTCACGCCCTTGGGGATGTAGCAGAACGAACCGTCGGAGAAGACGGCGGAGTTAAGCGCGGCGTAGAAGTTATCGGAGTAGGGGACAACGGAGCCGAGGTACTTCTTGACCAACTCGGGATGCTCGCGGACCGCTTCAGAGAACGAACCTAAGATCACGCCGACTTCGTGGAGCTTGTGCTTGAAGGTCGTGGCGACCGAAACCGAGTCGAAGACGGCATCGACGGCTACGCCCGCGAGAGCTGCGCGCTCATGAAGAGGAACGCCGAGCTTCTCGTAGGTCTCAAGGAGTTTGGGATCGACTTCGTCCAGAGACTTCGGCCCGTCTTTCTTCTGCTTCGGCGCCGAGTAGTAGACGATCGACTGGAAATCAATCGGAGGGTAGTGCACGCGCGCCCATTCCGGCACGGGCATGGTCTTCCAGTGGCGGAAGGCCTTGAGACGGAAGTCGAGGAGCCATTCGGGCTCGCCCTTCTTGGCGGAGATGAACCGAACTACATCCTCGGAGAGGCCAGGTGCGATTGTGTCCGAATCGATGTCGGTCACGAAGCCGGCGGAATACTCGGCGCTGGTCAGGTCGGCCAGAATCCGGTCGGATTCGGTCTGAAGCGGTGGCTGGGAAGTGTCGCTCATCAGTTGACTCGTCAACGATTCTAAGGAATCTATACTAAAAAGTCCAGTATCAGAGACGGTCAAGTGACCGTTAACCTATAAACATTTTCTTTTCATGGTGTTATAAGCCATCTCTTTCTGGTTCTCGGCGAGCTAGCGTCAGCGGCCCGCGCGCACCACGCGGCCCGGCCGAGCGCCGGTCAAGACGTCGTCCTTCAACGTGATCTGTCCCGAAACGATCGACGCGCGATAGCCCTTCGCGGGTTGCAGGAAGCGCTTGCCTCCCGCGGGAAGATCGCGCACCAGTCGCGGCGAAGCCAGGGAAAGCCGCGACAGGTCAATCACGTTGATGTCCGCCTTCCGACCCAAGCCGATCTCGCCACGATCACGCAGGCCAACGAAGTCCGCGTTCCGCTTGGTCAGCATATTGACCACTCGCTCCAACGGAAGCTTGGGTCCGCGCTCGCGATCTCTTACCCAATGGGCCAGCATCGTTGTGGGGAAGCTTCCATCGCAGGTTGTTCCAACATGGGCGCCCCCGTCGCCCAGGCCCGACAAGGCGAGCGGGTGCTCCATCATTTCGCGCAAGTGATCAAGACTTCCGCCTTGGTAGTTGAAAAGGGGGAAGTACAGAAGGGCGCGGCCTTCATCTTCGAGGAGAGCTTCCAGGATCGCTTGAAGTGCTGGAATGTTTTGGGCGGTCGCACGTGCTCGAAGCGAGTTCTGGGGAAGCGGCTCGTAATCGGGCACGGCGCCAAGCGGGAACAGGCGCGCGCTCAGCACCTCGACCTGTGCGAGAAGCAAATCCGCCAGCGGTGGAATGGAGGAACCATCGCCCGCCACGCGATCCGACTTTTCAGCCAGCAAGCGGGCTTTGATCTCGGGATCTTCAAGCCGTTGGGCGCGTTCCTTCAAGGAAAGGTGTGCGAGCGCCTTGTAAGTGGGAAAGCCCATGAAGGGATGGAAGGTCGCGTCAAGACCAAGGAGCAGTCCGATCGGGCGCGCCGCGACCTGAACCTGAATCGGAATGCCTTTTGCGGCGGCCGCCTCTGCCCGCTCCAGAATGCGACGCCACTGATTCGGTGCCTGATCGCGCTCCATGAGCGAAATGGACATGGGACGTCCGCCGGCAGCCGAAGCCATCGCTTCGAGCACATCGAACTCGGCATCAAAGCGCGCGGGATCACGCAGCATGTCGAAGTCGGACACCGCTTGAATCACGCCGTGACCGAGACCATCAAACGCCGAAGCGATGCCTTGAAGCTCCGTGGCCGTGGACTCCGACGACGGCGTCCACTTGCCTTCCGCCGTTCGATGGTTGTCGGTGCGGCCCGTCGAGAAGCCCACGGCGCCTGCTTCCAGAGCCTCGCGACACAGGTCGCGCATGGCCGCGATGTCATTGGCCGTGGCCGGTTCCTGCGCGGCTCCACGATCGCCCATCACGAACAGTCGAAGCGCATCGTGAGGAAGCTGCGCGCCGATGTCGATGGTGCGCGCGGTTACGTCAAGCGCGTCGAGGTAGTCCGGGAAGCTTCGCCAGCCCCACTTCAGTCCTTCCGAAAGAGCGGCGCCTGGAATATCTTCCACGCCTTCCATCAGCCTGATGAGGCGTTCGTGATCGTGGTCATGGACGGGCGCGAAGCCGACGCCACAGTTGCCCATAATCGCCGTGGACACTCCGTGCTGCGCGGATGGAAGCATGTCCGCATCCCATGTGGCCTGGCCGTCGTAGTGCGTGTGGAGGTCGACGAAGCCTGGGGTGACGAGGGCGCCTTCGGCGTCCAGGGTTTGCTTCGCGGAGCCATCACATCGACCAAGCTCGACAATGTGGCCATCTTGGATGGCAACCGCACCCTCGTAAGCGGGCGTACCCGTTCCATCGACGATCCGTCCACCGACGATCTTCAGATCCCAGGCCATGGAGAACTCCTTACGACGGTGATGCGAGGGTTGGGTTCGATTCGGACGGGAGCGGCGGCCTTTGGGACCACCATGTCGCAAGGGCTCCGCCGGAGATGAGATGCCACACGCCCCAGCCCGCGGTGATCAACGCTGCGCCGCCGAGTCCTTTGAAGTGACCGAGCAGAATCACCAAGCCCAGTCCCGAGTTGCGGATACCCGTCTCGAAGGTGAACGCGCGCCGGGCGGCATCCGGCAGTTTTGCCAGACGCGCCGCGGTGTATCCGAGGGCCAGCGCCATCGCGTCTTGAACGATCAGGACCGGGAAGATCATCAGCCCTGTCGCCGCGAGCACGCGACCGTTGGTCAGAAGAGCACCGACGATGAAGCCTGCAAGCGCCAGTAACGACAAGGTGTGAAGAGGTTTCCTGATTCGAGCGGCAAATGCCATCGCCTTCTCCGCCATCAGGATTCCAGAGGCCAAAGGGAATCCCAGCGTCAACATGGTCTCCGACAGGAAGGCGCCCCGATCGAGGCCGATTGTGGTCAGGAGATGCGCGGCCTGTGGATGGAGACCGGACCAGAAGACGATGTTGAACGGCGTCGTGAGCACGGCGAGGGAACTCGCGAGAGCAGTCAGAGAGACGGACAGGGCCGTATCCCCGCGCGCCGCTTGAGTCAGAACGTTCGATGCGTTTCCACCGGGGCATGCCGCGACGACCATCATCCCCAGCGCGATGCTGGCGGTCGGCGCAATTAGAAATGTCAACAGAAAGGTGAGGGCGGGAAGGGCGATGACTTGGACAACTGTTCCATAAATGATGATGCCGGGCCGCCGAAGAACGCGACGGAAATCATCCCACGTGAGACCCAGCCCGACGCTGAACATCATCATCGCCAGGATGACCGACAGGCCGGA
Source organism: Vicinamibacteria bacterium (assembly GCA_039916365.1). Taxonomy (GTDB): domain Bacteria; phylum Acidobacteriota; class Vicinamibacteria; order Fen-336; family JAGNNV01; genus JAGNNV01. The sequence continues at coordinate 375 of JBDSLN010000368.1, read as the reverse complement.
CTTGGCGCTCGCGTCGAGGTTCAGCGTGACGTCGTCGAGGCCGGAACCCATGCGCGATGCTAACCGTTGCCTCGAAGGGCGAGGAACGGGCTCAGTGCGCCCGGGAGATGGTGAGGGCCTGGGGGATCCACGCCGCGAGTTCTTCGGCAATCGCCTGGTGTCCAGCGGCGGATGGATGGAGGTCGCTCGGGGAAATCGCCAGCGGCGAACGCGGATAATCCGGCGCGCCCATCTCCTTCGCGCGCCGACGAAGCGCCGACCGAAGGACGAGAACGGGAATGTGATTTGCTTCGAGAGCGCGCAACATGTCGGATTCAAACCAGACGCCGTGAGTCACAGCTGGAACGGGAAGTTTCCGATCGGCGGCGAAGCGCG
>JBDSLN010000367.1:0-9740 GCA_039916365.1 Vicinamibacteria bacterium | reverse complement strand
AATGGTCCGCGTCGAAGCAGCCGGCGATCATCCGCGACTTGGAGCGCAAGCTGCGGACGAAGACGCGCGCCCAATGGATGGCGATTCTTGGTCCGCTCAACGCCTGCGTGTCGCCCGTCCTGAGTGTCCGCGAAGTGATGGCGGATCCCCAGGTTCGGTCGCGTGAGGCGTTCAGTCCACAGAAGACGGAGCGCGGCACGTTCCTATCCCCGACGTTTCTGCCGCAGATCACGCGGCGTTCGAGCCGGAAGCGCGCTCCGCGCCACGGAGAACACACGAGCGACGTCCTGTCCTCGCTAGGCTATTCAAAAGTGCGGATCAGAAAACTGCGCGAGACTGGGGTGATTCAATGACTGGAATGCTCACCACGCGCCGCCGCGATGACGGCGTCCTCGTTGTATCGCTCGACGTTCCGGGCGAGAAGCTCAATGTCCTCTCCCTCGGCCTGCTCGACGAGTTCAACGCGCTGTTCCGAGAGATCGAGAAGGATGCCCGCCTTCGCGGCGTCGTGATCATCAGCGGGAAACCCGAAGGCTTCATCGCGGGCGCCGACATCAAGGAGTTCGTGAAGGTTGCGTCGGCCGCAGAGGCCCTGGCTCTAGCCGGCAAGGGCCACGCGCTGCTTGATCGCATCGAAGCATCGAAGGTCCCGTTCATCGCTGCCATCAATGGCGTTTGCCTGGGTGGAGGAACGGAGTTGTCCCTGGCCTGCGCAGGTCGCGTTGCCACCGATGATCCGAAAACCTCCATCGGACTTCCCGAAGTCCAGCTCGGTCTGGTTCCCGGTATGGGTGGGACACAGCGTCTGCCGCGTCTCATCGGTCTCGCCACCAGTCTCGACATGATCCTCAGTGCGCGCAACCTCAAGGCGACCAAGGCGCTGCGTGCCGGCCTGGTTGATGAGGTCGTCCCGAAGTCGCTGCTGGAAGATCGCGCGGCGGCGCTCGCTCTATCGATCGTAGCGGGGAGGAAGCCCGAACGTCCCGGCATCAGCATGTTCGAGAAGCTGGCGCGTCCCCTCATTTTCTCCAAGGCTCGTTCGACCGTCATGGCGAAGACGGGCGGCCACTATCCGGCTCCGCTGCGCGCGATCGATGTGGTGAAGGACGGAACGGCAACGTCGCTTGCAGAAGGACTGGCCCTTGAGCGCCAGGCGTTTGCCGACCTCGTGGTGGGCGACGTTTCGCGCGCCCTGGTCAACGTCTTCTTCGCAACGCAGGACATCAAGAAGGCCGTCCCGCTTCCCGAGCCACCGCCTCGCATCGACAAGGTGTGCGTTCTCGGCGCCGGTTTGATGGGTGCCGGTATCGCAGGCATCGCGGCCGAGTCGGGCATGCGCGCGCGCATGAAGGATCGCGATGATGCGAGCGTCAACCGCGGCCTGAGCTATGTGCGCGGCATCTGGGAAGAGCGACGGAAGCGCAAGAGCCTCACCTCGCGCGACGTCTCTCAGCGCATGGACCGCGTATCGGTTACCACCGACTACAGCGGTTTCAAGCAGGCCGACCTGGTCATCGAAGCGGTGTTTGAGGACTTAAACGTCAAGCGACAGGTCTTGAAAGAGACCGAGGAGGCGACGTCGGAAACGTGCGTCTTCGCTTCAAATACGTCGTCCCTGCCCATCACGGACATCGCGGTGAACGCGAAGCGCAAAGATCTCGTGCTGGGCATGCACTTCTTTTCGCCCGTCCACAAGATGCCGCTGCTTGAGATCATCGAGACGAAAGACACGTCGCGTCAGGCCACTGAAGTTGCGGTGGCGTTCGGCCGGAAGATCGGCAAACACGTGATCGTGGTTGGCGACGGGCCCGGTTTCTTCACCACCCGCGCGCTTGCTCCCTACATGAATGAGGCCGCGCACCTTCTTCACGAAGGCGTCGCGGTGGAAGCCATAGACAAAGCGATGAAGGACTTCGGCTTTCCGGTCGGGCCGATCACCTTGCTCGACGAAGTGGGGATCGACGTGGGTGCCAAGATTCAGAAGATCCTTCACGAGGCCTTTGGTGCGCGCATGGATCCCCCCGCGTCCATGACCAAGGTGGTTCAGGACGGCCGCTACGGCCGAAAGAACAACAAGGGGTTCTATCGTTACGAGAACGGCGTGAAATCGAAGGAAGTCGACACATCGGTCTATGCGCTGATGCCCTCGGGAGCTGGACAGAAAGTCGTCGATCCCAAATTGATTCAGGAACGGCTCTTCCATGCCTTCCTCAACGAGTCGGCCTACTGCCTCCAGGAGGGGATTCTCCGAAAGCCCTTCGATGGCGATGTTGGCGCGATCTTTGGACTCGGTTTTCCACCGTGGTGGGGTGGTCCTTTCCGCGCCATCGATAGGCTCGGAGCGAGATCGGTGATTGAGACGCTGAAGCGCTTGCAGGGCGAGCATGGAACGCGCTTCGAGGCGGCGCCCCTTTTGAGCGAATACGCGGAGTCTGGAAGGAAGTTCTATTGAGTAGTCAGGGCGGCGCCCACGCCCTGCGCGCGCCGAAGTTGAAGCGTGCCAAGCGACGGAGCCTCGCCTCGTCAGGCCGTCTCCCGGGGGTGGCCCGGGTCCTGGCTAAGTTTGGTATTCCCTTCGGCCGTCGGTTCACCCGCAACAACCTCGATCTCCTTCGCCTCGCGTATTCCGCGTACGCGGGGCTGAAGAGCTCCGCGCCTTTGATCCGGGATCGCGGCGTGAACATTTTCACCCAGTGGACCGGAGATCCCGACGCCTTCGGCAGCGCCATCATGCTCGCGGCGATTCTCAAGAAGCTGGGAGCCGGGCACGTTCACATTCTCACCGGTGCCCTAGGTCACCCACAGAACGTTCAGATGGTGAAGGTCTGCGGCATCGACTTTTTCCATCCCAATGAAGGCCGGATCGAGCGAGGCCTCGCCTGCATGGTCGATGCGTCGCCGCCGCTTGGCGCGCGCAACACCGCAGGCGTACTCGCCGAGCGGGATTTCTTTTTCGTGGCGGACCATCACACCGGGCTCGAAGAGGTCGAGCGTCAGAGCGCCGAGCGGGGCGTCCGTTCCATTCGCCATGCTTTTGTCGGATTGCCTGTCGGATCCACCTCAGCCTTTATGGCCGCCGTCGGCCTCGCGTTTGGCGTGTGGGAAGACATCGGCCCGAAAGGCAAAGCGGCCGCGGCCCTGGGCATCTACACCGACACCAGCGCACTCCTTCATGGGTCGACTGCCCTCGACTTCCGGATGTTCGAAAAGCTGACCCGTGACGAAGAGACGCGCGACATTCTGGCTGAGTTGCGCGACTACCGCGTGCCGCCCGAGTGGTACACCTATAAATCGGTGTCGACTCAGTGGATGATGAGTCAGGGAGCGGTGAAGATCGCGCCCATCGGTCGTGTTCCGGACGAGCATCGCGACGTCATCGCCGAGATCGCGAGCGACCTGTTGCGAATTGAGGGGACGTCGCTGGGAATCGCCGTCGCCTGGACCGACCGTGGCACCGAAGTCTCCGTCCGCGCCGATTCGCGTCTGCTGGGCTATGACAAAGACCGCATCGTGCGGGTGGTCGAGCACCTTCTCGACAAGACGTTCCCGGGCCTATCCGGCTTCAAGTACGAGCGCCGTCCGCCTCATCGGGTGGAAGGGGGCGCTTGCACCGCGCACAACACCGCCCAGGACGAGGCGTTTCATCTGACCTTCGTCGATCAACCGGTGGGCTACCCGGAGCTCGACCATTGCCGCGGTTGTGGGCGCGCGATCCTGTCGGCGCTGACCGCGCTGAAGTTCAAAGACCCTGAAGAGATTCAGGGCTTGATCTAAGGGGTCGATGCGCTCCGGGAGCAAGAGGCGAGAGGCATGACGATCGTCGTTGCCCTCCTCGTGGTCTTGGGCGTCCTGATTCTGGTTTACCGGATTGGTTCGCGCATGCCTCGCGAGCACCGCGCGTCGCGCTCCAAGCGCATCGGCGCTCCGCCGAGTGACGTGTTCAACGCCATCACGGATGTTCAGGGCTTCGCTGCGTGGCGGACCGATCTAAAGAAGGTGGAACTGCTGGACGATGTGAATGGAAAGCGCCGCTATCGGGAGACCAGCGATCATGGTCCGCTCACCTTCGAAGTCACCGAAGCGGCGCCCGGCAAACGCGTGATTACGACGATCGTCGACGAAGGTCAGCCGTTCGGCGGCAGTTGGACGTTTGAACTCCGGCCGGAGGGTGCCGTCACGCGGGTCACGATCACGGAAGACGGCTACGTGAGTCCGCCCATCTTCCGTTTGCTGAGCCGCTACGTCTTCGGCCACACCGCGAACATGGATAACTATCTCAAGAATCTCGAGAAGAGATTCCCGCGCGCCTACCAGGAGTTCAACCAATGGGACTGACTGCCGACTGCAAGATCACCATGAATGGCCGGACGGTCACGGGGCACGCCCACCTGGAGCCGTCCGAGTTGCGTCTCACTCCATCTCCGGCGAAAAAGATCACCATCCTGTTTGCCGACATTCAGACCGCTGAAGCCCGTGCCGGAGTGTTGAAGGTCCGACACAAGGGCGGAGACGTCGCGCTGGACCTCGGAAAGGCGGCGGAAACGTGGGCTCTCAAGATTCGCTATCCACGGAGACGAACGGAGAAACTGGGCGTGAAGGCGCAGGTGCGCATCAGTCTCGTCGGCATCAATGACACGATGCTTGTTGAAGAACTCACCGGCGCCGGCGCCAAGGTCGCGGCTCGGCTGGGCGCTGGACCCTACGACATGATTCTCGTCCGCCTGGACTCTCTCAAAGATCTGCCTCGACTGACCGGCGCCAGAAAACGTATCGTTTCAAATGGCATGATCTGGGCCCTCTGGCCCAAAGGCCGCAAGGAGTTTCGCGAAGATGACATCCGACGCTTCGGATCGACCATTGGCCTGGTGGACGTCAAGGTGATGAGCTTTTCCGAGGAACTGTCCGGATTGAAGCTCGTCATCCCGGTGTCGCAGAGGTGAACGAATCGCGCCCCGACACGGCTTCGCCTGACGAGGCTGGTGAGACGAACGGACTGTGGCGGGTCATTCTGGCCGCGAGTGTCGGCACGCTCTTCGAGTGGTACGACTTCTATCTCTACGGCTCACTCGCTATTTTCTTTGGAGAGCTTTTCTTCCCGCCCGGGAATGACACGGCCGCCTTGCTCGCAAGTCTCGCGACTTTCGGCGCCGGTTTCGGGGTTCGGCCGCTGGGCGCCCTTGTGTTCGGACGCATCGGCGATCTGGTGGGAAGGAAATACACCTTCCTCGTCACCATGGTGACGATGGGTCTTTCCACCGCTTTCATCGGCTTTCTGCCGACTTACGCGACGGCTGGTCTGCTCGCCCCCATCCTTCTCGTGACGTTGCGCCTGCTTCAGGGCCTGGCACTGGGCGGGGAATATGGCGGTGCTGCGACGTACGTCGCGGAGCACGTGCCAGACCGGCAGCGCGGTTTCTACACGAGCTTCATTCAGACCACCGCGACGCTGGGCTTTTTCCTTTCGCTTGGCGTGATCGGACTGTGTCGCTCGATCTACTCGCCGGCGGAATTCAAGGACTTCGCCTGGCGCATTCCGTTTCTCGCTTCCTTCCTCCTCCTCGCGGTGTCGCTCTACATTCGCGTAAAGATGAAGGAGTCGCCGCTGTTCGCTCGGCTCAAGAAGGAAGGCCGCGTTTCGAAGAACCCCTTGAAGGAGAGCTTCGCGAATCCGGCGAATCGCCGGCTCGTGCTCATCGCCCTGTTCGGCGCGGCGGCGGGGCAGGGTGTCGTCTGGTACACCGGCCAGTTCTACGCGCTCACCTTCCTCCAGAAGCCGCTCAACCTGCACTGGACGCTGGCGTACACGGTCATTGCAGTGGCGCTCGCTCTCGGCACTCCTTTCATCCTGTTCTTCGGATGGCTGTCCGATCGAGTGGGACGCAAGAAGATCATGCTCGGCGGTTGCGCCCTGGCGGCGCTGAGCTACGTTCCCCTTTACGCTGCGATGCGGTCGCTCGCGAATCCGGATCTCGTCCCCGCCGTGACGTCATTGCCCTCTTCGGCCATGATCGGCCTCATCGGCATCGTCTGGATTCAGATGATCTACGTCGCCATGGTCTATGGGCCGATCGCCGCTTTTCTGGTCGAGCTCTTCCCAACTTCCATTCGCTACACGTCGATGTCGCTGCCGTATCACCTGGGCACCGGGTGGTTCGGCGGATTCCTCCCCCTCATCGCGACGGCCGCGACCACGTCGGCGTGGGCCAAAGCGATGTTTGGCGACGGCGCTATCTACGCAGGTCTGATTTATCCCATCGTCATCTGCGTGATCACGCTGGTCGTCGGCGGCGTCATGATCCGCGAGACGCGCGACCACAAGATCGACACCCCGGTCGCCTAGAAACACGAAGGGCCCTTCGCGATGGCCGCGAAAGGCCCGGTACGTCAGACGAAGGCGAAGGCTTACTTGCCGGTAAACGACGCCGACATCTTGGCGGTGCCCCAGCTCATCGAGAAGTCACCCGCGTCGCCCTTGCCGGTAAGACCGATGGTGAACGTGTCGACCGGCTCCTTGACCATCTCGGACTTGAGCGGAATCTCGGCGACCTTGGCTCCACCTTCCGCCTTGGACGCGATCATCGACCAGCCGCCTTTGTCGTCTTTCACCGCCGTGAGGATGTAGGCACCCTTCGGCACGGCGACCGAGCCGAACATGAGATCCGCGTCGGTCTTGAGAGACGTCGGCGAGCCCGAACCCATGCGCCACGGCGTTCCCGCCTTGGCTTGGCCAAGCATGTCGCGACCCGCAAGGATGGGACGTCCGTATTCAACCGCGACGGATTTGCCGGCGACCACGACCTTGGCTTCTCCGCGTGTTCCTTGCGCCATTGCCACGGAGGCAGTAAGTAGAAATGCAATACTGAGTTGATGGACGATTTTCATGATGGCTCCTAGTTGGTTTCTTTTTCGGATGTTTCGGATGTCTGGAACGTCGGGCTAGGCATCCTTTAGCTTGCTGTGATTTCTGCTATAGCCAAAATAGACCACGAAACCGATGAGTAGCCAGACGGCGAGGCGCGCCCAGTTGGGCCAGCCCAGTCCGTAGACCATGGATGCACAGACAATTATCCCAAGCACCGGAACGAGCGGAACGAGGGGCGTCTTGAATTCCCGCTTCATATCGGGATTGGTCCTTCGCATGACGATGACGCCAGCACAGACCAGCATGAAGGCGAAGAGTGTTCCGATGCTCGTCATGTCACCCGCCACGTCTCCGGGAACGAAGCCAGCGAAGATGGAGACGAAGACGAACAGGATGAGATTTGACTTGTAGGGCGTGCGGTACTTCGGGTGGAGTTCGGAGAAAACCGGAGGCAGAAGGCCGTCGCGGCTCATCGAATAGAACACACGTGACTGCCCGAGCAGCATGACCAGGATGACCGACGAGAATCCCGCCAAAATCGCTACAGTCACAAGCTTCGCCAGCCAGCCGTACCCCGTCATATAGGTCTGGATCGCATAGGTGACGGACGCTTCCTTGCCAACCGTCCGGAAGTCATTGAGTGTGGCGATGCCGGTTAGAACATGTCCGAACAGAATGTAGAGCACCGTGCAGACGGCCAGGGAGCCGAGGATTCCAATGGGCATGTCTTTCTTGGGGTTCTTCGACTCCTGGGCCGCCGTCGAGACTGCATCGAATCCGATGAACGCGAAGAACACGACGCCGGCTGCTCCGAGAATGCCCGTGATGCCGCCAAAGTTGTGGGGTACTCCCTGCGGATCTTTGTAGATGGTGGGTTCCGGAATGTAGGGCGAGTAGTTCGCAGGATTGATGAACTGCCAGCCGAACACGATGAAGAGAATGACGATCAGGAGCTTGAGTGCGACGATCAGTCCGTTGACGAAGGCTGACTCCTGTGTGCCCTTGATGAGCAGCGCGGTAAGAAGGATCAGGATGAAAATGGCCGGCAGGTTGACGAGCCCCGACACCCCGTTGGCACTCTCAAAGGGAGAGTGGCACCACTGATAGGGAACGGACGTGCCGAAGAACTCAAGAAGCTTGTTGAGGTATTCGCTCCACGCGATGGCCACGGTCGCAGCACCGAGCGCGTATTCGAGCACCAGGTCCCAGCCAATGATCCACGCCACGACTTCGCCGAGAGTCGCGTAGCTGTATGTGTAGGCGCTTCCAGCGATCGGAATCATCGCGGCGAACTCGGCGTAGCAGAGGCCGGCAAGCGCGCAACCGACGGCCGCGACCACGAATCCAAGGGTTACTGAGGGCCCGGCGTTGTTCGCAGCCGCGGCGGCGGTTCTCACAAAGAGGCCGGCTCCGATGATCGCCCCGATGCCGAGGGCGACGAGATTGATGGCACCGAGGGTACGTTTTAGGCCGGTGTCCCCGGTTTCTGCCTCGTTGAGAAGCTGGGCCAGCGGTTTGACCCGAGAAGTGTTTCCTGACATTGGTCCTCCAACAAGAAGTGACGCGCCTCGATTTCGACTTGACACGTTTCGAAACGCACTACGCGCTTCGAGAAATTCAGTTTGATTCAGTATAGCGGCAGGTCCCGCGCTCGGGGGCCTACGACTTGCTCGCGAGATGCTCCATGACGGACACCGAGCAGATCTCCGCGACCTGTTCCAGGATGTTCTCGCCCTCTTCGATGCCGGCGGCACCCGGATCTCCGAAATACGCGTCTTCTCCACCCATCTCCTTGAAGGTCTTGCCGCCCTTTTTCATGGCCGCCACGAGGCCTTCCATCGGAGGAATACTGATGCGCTCGTGCTCGCGCACCAGAGGAAGGTTCAGCGCCATCATCGCGGAGGTCTCGAAGGCGCCGGCATGGTCGCCCTTCTGGAAGACGTCGCCGAGCTGCTGAGCCCAGCGCTTGCGCGTGAGGTCGACGAAGCATGCGGAGACGCCGGCCTTCTTCGACTCCTCGACCACCTGCTTCAGGACCTCGAGATGCGCGGGGTCCATATGAGTGTTGATGAACGCCACCGCGCGGAAGCTCTTGGTGGCGTTTTGCGCCACATCCTTGAGAAAGGCGAGGGAGGTTTCGCGCGAAAGCGAGAGCGTGCCGGGGAAGTCGGCGGCGCGTTCAGCGACGCTGTAGGAGATGTTCGGGAAGACAACGGCGCTCACGCCGTGGGTCTTCAGTTTGCGCGCGGTGCGCTTCGCCGCGTCGATGGCCAGGTAGGTGGCGGTGGCGAGGGGGAGGTGAGGTCCGTGAGCCTCGGTTGCGCCCACCGGGACAAGGGCTACGGACTTCTTGTCTTCGGTGGCCTCTTGAACTTCGGGCCAGGTCATCTCGGCCAGTACGATGTGTTCCGCCATAACAATTGCACGCGCGCTCGGGGCCTTGAGGGGCGACGCCTGGCGCGGTTCGTTCTCCTTTGAGAGATTTTGGGTTGGGGTTTCGGATTGCTGCGAGACGTCTCAGCTTATGGCTTCTTTATACCAAGAAGCGGCGTCTCAGTGCTCTATCTCGTCTTCATCATCGTCGAGGACCGGCGGGATGGCAGCGATCGGGCCCATCTCATCCTCGATGCCGTGGTTCGCAAGTCGTTCGCGCAGTTTGTCGAACTTCGTTCGTTCGGGCGGCGGGGCATCCCTGACGAGGGTCAAGGCCTCTTCCAGGTAATCGACGCTCCTAGCGAGATGAGCGAGGACTTCGACGGGCACCGGCGCGCCGGGCTCCGTCGCCGCCTTAAAGCGGTCCTCGTCGGAGAAGATGCCCAGGATCTCGATGACGCGAGCGGAGAGCGAGTCGGCCGCCTCGTTCACCGCTTCGTGATGA
>JBDSLN010000366.1:0-3331 GCA_039916365.1 Vicinamibacteria bacterium | reverse complement strand
GCGAACCAGAACATGCTGGCCGCGATCAAGCCGACGGTTGGCCGCATCAGCCGTTATGGCGTCATTCCCATCACTGCGGATCAGGACACCGCGGGTCCGATGGGACGCACCGTCACCGACGTGGCGGTGATGTTCGGAGCGCTGGAAAGTGCCGCGCCAGATCCGAACGACGCCGCCACCAAGACCTGCGCGCCCGCGCCCGGACGCGACTACACCAAGTTCCTTAACCCCAACGGCCTCAAGGGCGCGCGCATCGGCATTCCCCGCGCGTCTTTCTACGACCGCACCGCGGTTCCAGGACAAAAAGATCCGCGCGGCGGATTGAACCCGGATCAGGCGAAGGTCATGGCCGAAGCTATCGACATCCTCAAGAAGCAGGGTGCGGTCATCGTAGACCCCGCGGACATTCCCAGCATCCTCACCCAGGACGCGGCCAACAGCTTCCTCACCTGGGGGCAGTGCAGCGGCCTCGACAACGCCAAGGGCAAGGACGCGGACTGCTCGGTCGTTCTCAAATACGGCATGAAGCGTGACTTCAACGCATGGCTGAAGACGCTGGGCGACGCGGCTCCGGTCAAGACGCTCACCGAACTTCGCCAGTGGAACGTGGCGCACCAGAAGGCGGGCGCCATCAAGTACGGACAGGCTCAGCTCGACATTTCAGACGAGATGGACGTGCAGATGGATCGGTCGCGTTACCAGGCCGATCGCGCGAAGGACATCCGCCTCGCCGGCACGGAAGGCATTGATGCGGTGATGAAGCAGCACAATCTCGATGCGCTGCTCTTTCCCGGGTCAACCGGTGCGAGTATTGCGGCCAAGCCGGGCTATCCCACGGTGATCGTGCCGTTCGGATTCGTGCCCAATGCGCCGGGAGGTGGCCCGGGTGGCGGCGGCGGATCGGCGAACGCCTTCCCCGCGGGATTTGATGCGAAGCCTGCGCCCTTCGGCGTGAGTTTTACCGGTATGGCGTGCAGCGAACCGAGGCTGCTCGAACTGGCCTTCGCGTTCGAGCAGGCGACGAAGCGTCGGGTCCCTCCCGCCTCGGCGCCGTAGCAGGTCTTGGACGTGGCGGGAGCGGCACCCCGGCATCTCTACATTACAAATTATTATCGCAACTGATCAAACAATGTATTTGTCTATGAGTGTGATCAGCCCCTAGCCTTGCCGACATGATTTGGATGTATGTCGGCTTCATCGTTCTCGTTCTGGTCCTGCTGGCCCTCGACCTCGGTGTCTTTCATCGGAAGGCGCACGTCGTCTCGGTCAAGGAAGCGCTCGGTTGGTCGGCTTTCTGGATCTCCCTCGGCCTCGCGTTCTCCGGCTTCATCTACTTAGGGTACGAAAACCACTGGATGGGCCTTGGCCTCACGCCGGACCGCATGACCACGTCGCCCCAGATCATCGAAGGCGTGGGCGAGATCTACAACGACGGCTCGGACGCGATGGTGAAGTACGTGACCGGGTATCTGGTCGAGAAGTCGCTCGCGGTCGACAACATCTTCGTCATCGCCATGTTGTTCGGGTTCTTCGCGGTCCCGCAGATCTATCAGCACCGCGTGCTCTTCTGGGGCATCCTCGGCGCGCTCCTCATGCGCGGCGTCATGATCGCGGTGGGAGCGCAGTTGCTCACCCGCTTCTCATGGATCATCTACATCTTCGGCGGGTTCCTGATCCTCACCGGAATCAAGATGTTGTTGCTGAAGTCGGATGAGACGGATCCGAACGAGAACATCGTGGTGAAGTTGACGCGCAAACTCGTGCCGGTGACAGAGCGCTTCCACGGCGAGCATTTCTTCGTTCGCGCGGGCTCGAACGCGTCGCATGAGGCGGCCGTCCCCGGTGGCACGGTCGAGACCGACTCGGTCGTTGACAAGGCGAAGGCGGGCGCCCTTCTGGCGACTCCGCTGCTGCTCGCTCTCATCATGGTTGAAGTGACCGACCTGATCTTCGCCGTCGATTCGATCCCCGCGATCTTCGCGATCACCACCGATCCGTTCCTTGTCTTCACCAGTAACGTCTTTGCCATTCTCGGACTGCGCAGTCTCTACTTCGCGCTCGCGGGAATGATCGACCAGTTCCGCTACCTGAAGGTCTCACTTGCGCTCATCCTGATGGTGGTGGGGGTGAAGATGCTCATCCACGCTTGGCTCAAGTCGATCCTGGGCGAGAACTTCAATCTCTACTTGCTCGGGGTCGTGCTTGGCATTCTCGCGATCGGCGTCATCGCGTCGCTGACGTCGTCGAAGAAGACGGCTCACGCCGCCTGAGTCGCTCGCCGATCAGCGTTCACGAGCGGTCGCGACCAGGATCAGATGAATCCAGATCAGGTCGGCGACAAGGAGATGGGCGATCTGAAGCGACGTCGGCGCCAGGAGCACCAGGTTGATGAGGCCCAGGTTCCATTGGAAGGCAACAAGGACGGCGAGCCGCAATCCACGTTGCTGCGTCACGATGTCGTTTGAACCCGAGGCCCGGGCTCGATAGCCCACCAGCATCACCAGGGCGCCGCCGAGGATCGCGATGATCGGATGCAGGACGCGCAGGCGAACGAACAGATGAGACGACGGAGAGAGATCCTGTGCAAGGGCCGCATGGAGGGTATCTACTTTGAACAGAGTGTCTCCCAGCGCCGCGATCGCCCCGGAAACGCCGGTGGCGAGAATCATCAGGGCAGCAACGCCGATCACTGCGCCCTGAGCTCCAAGAGGAAATGATGAACGGAACACGCCTCGCGCGCCTGCCGTGGCAGAGGCCAACGGCTCGTCGGCAAAACGCATCGTGGCAGTCAGAGCAGCCAATAGCAGAAAAGTGTTAATGAGGTGGCCGGAGATCCAGACACCGCGTGCGAGGGAAGGGTCGTAGGCGACACGCTGCAGCAACACCAGGCCCGCGCCAATGGCGGCCTCGCTGAGAATCAGAACCACCGAGGCGGCGGCCCAGAAGCGAGCCAGGTGGCCCTTCTCGCGAGCAGCGAAGACGCGCTTCATGAGGTACATCACGAGTAGCAGCGCCAGACCGCTGGTCGCGCGGTGCGTGAACTCGATCAAGGTTCCGACCGAGGGATCCAGTGGAACGACGGTTCCGTTGCAGGTAGGCCAATGAGCTCCGCAACCAGCGCCCGAACCGGTGGCTCTGACGAGGACGCCCCAGAGGATCACCAATACGTTGAAGCCAAGCACGAACCTGGCGAGACCGATCAGGCGCCGTTTCACATCACCCTTTCTCAAGTTCGGACCCGAGGCGTCACGGTTTCACAGCCTGAGTCGCCTTCCGGTAGGGTCCACAGGGCATGAAGAGCGGAAACGGTCCTGGCGTCGCGTCGAAGGTT
>JBDSLN010000365.1:0-3994 GCA_039916365.1 Vicinamibacteria bacterium | reverse complement strand
GTGAATTCGGCCGGAGCTAGCCTGGCTGCTCAGGTCACTCACCAGCTCATCGCCGGGGCCGCCACAAGATCCCGGCCCTCAGCGTGCGAGGCGGGACAGGCCTCGCTCAGCGACGCGAAGGATGTCCGGCCGGTTCAGCGCCGTCGCCGCCTCCTGTAGGCCGCGGTACGCGTTGACGCTCCCGGCGTCGAGGTCGACCGCATCCTTGAAAAAACGCGCCGCGGCCGGGGCATTGCCCTGCTGCATCTCGAACACGCCGGCGTTGATCCGACCACTCGTTTCGTCGGGGGTCGCCGCGATCAGCGCGGCAAACGCGGCGCGCGCGGGAGCAACGGCGCCGCTCTGGGCGAGGCCAAGCGCACGCACTTCCAGCGCCCGGGTCTCCTCGGGGTCGAGACGCAGCGCCTCGTCCGCCTTCGCGACAGCCAGGCTGAATCGTCCTTCCTTGAGTTCCACTTCGGCAAGAAGGCCTGTGGCCTCCACGTTCCTCAGGTCGACGTCATGAACGTGTGCCACGAGTTTGCGGGCGGCCTCGAGCGCACCCGACGCCGACTGGATTTCCGCGGCGAGCAGATACGCCTGAACGTTGTGTGGATCGAGCGACGACGCGCGAGCGAGCGAGTCGAGAGCCAGCTCCGGCCGCTCGGTGTTCCAGTAGAGAAGCGCGCGACCCACAAGAAGCGGGGCGGTGAGAGCGCGTTCGATGGCGCGGTTGAACGCAGCCTCGGCCTGAGGCGCTCGATGAAGGCGCAGCGCATTTTTCACCAGGTCCCGCGTGACGTCCGGATCGCCGACGCCGCTCAGCACTGCGCGCTCGGAAATCTCAAAAGCCCATTCTGCGCTGACCGAAGCGCGCAGAAGCGCCAGTCGAGTGCGAACCGCCGCGGGACCTTTCGGCGCGTCCTCGGGCAGAAGCAGGCGTCGATTTGCAGCGGCGGATTGCGCGTGGATGGACAGAGGCGCGCTGAAATCCAGCACGGGCCGGTCGTCGGTGTGACGCCGTGCATCCTTGCGCCATTCAATGTCCGCAAGGGCGACACTCGGAATCTCGCGAAGCATCGCGGGGGTCAGCATCGACGCCTGGAGATCGAGACGAGCCCTCTCGGGCACCAAATCAATGCGCGACGTCTCGAGCGGGCGAGGCGAGGCGCCTCCCACAATCAGGATGTCCGCCTCGCTGATCACATAGACGCGGCCTGCGGGAAACACGTCGGCGAAGGTTGAAAGCAGCGTCGCAAGGTCGCGATCGCTCATGTTGTAGAGATGCCCCCATTGGCAGAAGACGCCATCCGGGTTGAGACGACTCCGCACGGAGGCGAAGAATTCCCGCGTGAAGAGCGCCGACACCCCCGCCATCCACGGGTTCGACGGCTCAGAGATCACCACGTCATAATGATCCTTCGAAGCGAGCAGCACCTGGCGCGCGTCGCCCACCACGACGTTCACGCGAGGATCCGCCATCACGTCCCGGTTCGCGGTCTGGAAGAACTCGCGGGCGGCGCTCACTACGTCGGGCGAAATCTCCACCGCGGTGACCGAGGCGCCTTCGTGGCTCGCCGCCGCCGCCGCGGTGACACCACTGCCGAGACCAATGACCAGAGCGTTCGCGGGATTCCTGCTGATCAGAAAGGGCACATGGGCGAGAAGGCGCTGGGTCACCATGTCGCCACCCGATGTGGCGTCAACCTTTCCATCCACCGCGAGGGAAAAAGACGAGCCGATGCGCTTGACCGACACGTTCGCCACCCGGCCTTCGACGTACGACACGAGTTCGCCCCGACGCAGCACGTCCTCAACACTGAGACTGGTGTCGTAGGCGGAGTATTTGTAGGCGCCGCCCGCGAACAGATCGCGATCGAACGCGGGTGCTCCGATCACCGCGGCAAGCGCCGCGACGGAGGTCCCGAGCCCAATGATCCGTCGCGGCCAGGATCCGTGCCAGGCCACCATCAGGGAAGACACGGCCGATAGGGAGGCGGCGAGACGGAGAGTCTGGTCGAGCCCCAGAGACGGGAGCATCCAGAAACCCGCGAGAGACGCGCCGGCAATGGCGCCCAAGGTGTTGGAAGCGCCGGCGTAGCCCATCGCCGAAGCACTCGAATATCGAGCGCTCAGCAGTCTCAGGCCGAGCGGAAAGAGTGCGCCGGAGAAGGCCGCGGGCAGGAACAACAGTCCGAGCGATGCGGTGGCCTGGAGCGTGATGAGGGCACCCGGATCGTCCACGAGCTTGCGTACGGCGTCGCCATAGGAAAGCGGCATCGAAGCGAACGCTCGCATGACGTACGCGCAACTGAAGACGACGGCCGCCTGGGTCAGAGCGAACGCAGTTCGCGGTTCCTTGATGGCGGGAAGCAACGCGCTGGACGCGAAGGCTCCCACCGCCAGACCCAGAACGATCGCGCCGAGCACGAAAGCGAACGCGTGCACTGTGGGTCCGGCGATCAGGATGAAGGCGCGTGTCCAGGCAACTTCGTTCGTGAGGCCGGCGAAGCCAGCGATCATGAGTGCAAGGAGAACCAGGGCGACGGGTGGGGCGGGAGGGGGCGACGACGCCTCTGAGACGGTGTCGACCGCCGCCTGCGAAACCTGGCGCTTCGATCGCCTTGGGCTCGGCGAATCCCTTACCGCCGTTTCCGGCTCGCTCGCGTCGACGCCTTCCCGGGCAATGGGAACAATTATGAAGACGCATCGTCCGATGGCCGCGGCAGCGGTGTGGAGCGCAGCGGCGATCAGCAGTGTGTTCCGCACGCCGACACTCGGCACGAGGACCAGAACGCTGAAGTAGGCGCCGGCGACCGCGCCAAGAGTATTCGCAGCGAAGAGCAGGCCGGACACGCGCGGCGACGACGCGGCGCTGATCGTCGAGGCCGCGGCGCGTGCCTGCACGACCAGCGTCATGCCCATCAAAGAAGTAGGGATCAACAACAGGATCGCAACAAAGACCCATACAGGCCCTGCCCCGATCCGGGCGCGCAACGCTTCTAAAGATGGCAGGATGAAAGCGAGAGCCACCGCCGCGGTCGCGATTCCGAGTTCAATCCGCGTGTAGAGGGCGAGCGCGCCTCGCCCATCAAGCACAAGCACGAGGCGTGGCGCGGTCGCGCTGCCGACGGCGAGCCCGGCCATGAAGATCGCGGTGACTGCGGCTACCGCCTCGATGGTCGAGCCAAAAACCAAAGATAGGATACGCGTCCACATCACCTGGCTCAGCAGCGCCGCACACCCCGAACAAAGGCTGGCGAGCAGGAGAGCGGGCGTCACGGCTCGATGGGAGGCCTGGTTCATGAATGTGTTCACGAGAGTTAAGGATGATGCTATCTGTCTGAACGCGGCGCGAAACGCCCCTCCTACCGGCCGCCCGTCGTCGCCTGAAACAATGGCTCGATGAAGGAACACGCATGAAGAAAAAAGAAGAGGGCGGGAAGCACGACGGCCGGTCGAGTGGATGGCTGAAGGTCGGTGGCGTGGTGGCGGTGATCGCTCTGGCCGTCGTAGGCGCCTTCGTTTTGCCATTGAGCGAATGGGTGAGCCAACTGATCGAGTGGATGCAGGCCGCGGGGCCCACCGGAGCCATCGCTTACGCCGTCATCTACATTCTCGCCGCGATCCTGATGCTTCCGGCCTCGATTTTGACCGCCGGCGCGGGACTCGCCTACGGGCCGGTGTGGGGCACGTTGCTCGTTTCTCCCGTCAGCGTGCTGGCCGCGACGCTGGCGTTCCTTCTGGGCCGGACCATCGCGCGCGGATGGATCGCCAAGCGCACCGCGAACGACCCGAAGTTTCGCGCCGTGGACGCGGCGATCGGGAAGCAGGGCCTCAAGATTGTTTTGCTGCTTCGGCTGTCACCGGTGTTTCCCTTCAACGTTTTGAACTATGCGCTGGGGGTCACCGGCGTGCGCCTGCGTGACTACGTGCTCGGCTCGTTTGTCGGCATGCTTCCAGGAACCATCTTGTACGTCTACCTTGGCTCGGTGGTGGGCAACCTGTCGGGAGT
>JBDSLN010000364.1:0-2822 GCA_039916365.1 Vicinamibacteria bacterium | reverse complement strand
GTACTTGATTCGCTTCTGAATGTCTTTGACGGTGATGAGGCCGCGAAGGTTGTTCGCCTCGTCGACGACGAGAACCTTCTCCACTTTGTGAGCGTGGAGAAGCTCCTTCGCTTCTTCCAGAGTCGCGCCGACGCGAACGGTGATCAGGGGGTCGCGCGTCATCAGCTCCGACACCCTCAGCGTCGTACGTGTCTCGAATCTGAGATCCCGGTTGGTCAGGATGCCGACGAGCTTGCCCCCGGTCGTGACCGGCACGCCGCTGATCCGGTACTTCGACATCAGAGCGAGCGCATCGGAGACCGGCGCTTCGGGAGCCACCGTCACGGGATCGACGATCATGCCCGCTTCCGATCGTTTGACCTTGTCGATCTCAGCGGCCTGCGCATCGATCGGAAGGTTCTTATGAACGAATCCGATGCCGCCTTCCTGGGCGAGTGCGATCGCGAGGGGCGCTTCGGTGACGGTGTCCATCGCCGCCGAGACGATGGGAATGTTCAGCACGATATTGCGGGTCAGACGGGTCACGACGTCCACGTCGCCGGGCAGGCACTCGGAGTACTGGGGGACGAGAACGATGTCGTCGAACGTGAGACCCTCGCTGATCCGGCTATCGAGACGATTCATGAAATCCTGCTTACTCCGTCCCGTGACACTTCTTGTATTTCTTGCCTGAACCACAAGGGCAAGGATCGTTGCGGCCCACCTTGACTCCGTCGCGGCGAACCGTCTTGACGATGCCGTCGTTGCCGCCTTGCGACTCGGGCTTGGTTGCGCCACCGAAGGGCTTGGGAGCCGTATCGGACGAGCTGGTGAACGTCAGATTACGGGGCTGGGTTCGCGCCTTGCCGAAAGTGGAAACCGGATCGGGCTTTCGCTCTGGCGTCGCGCGCCCCGGTTCGGATGGACCGCTTTCGGGGTAGCGGGCGTCGGTCGCCTCGACCTCCATGGGAGAACGCTGAGGCTCTTCATGGCGAAGAACGGGCTGATAGAGGAAGACCCAGCGAAGGGCTTCTTCCTCAATGCGGTCCATCAGCGCCTGGAAGAGGTTGTAGGACTCCTTCTTGTACTCGACCAGAGGATCGCGCTGGCCGTAGCTACGAAGATTGATGCCCTCTTTCAGATGATCGAGCGACAGCAGGTGGTCCTTCCACTGCGCGTCAACGATCTGGAGGAGAAGCACCTTTTGATGGAACTGCATCAACTCCGGCCCGATCTGCTGTTCCTTCGCCTCGTAGACCGCCTTCGCGCGAGCCTTGAGCGACGTGGTGAGATCGGTCTGGGCGGTCGAATTGATCTCGTCGACGGGCACGTCGAGCCCGAACGTATCGCGCAGCATGATCGACAGGCCTTCAGGATTCGCGCCCTCGGTGGAAACCTTGGGATCGAGCGCGTTCTCGACGAAGGAGTCGATGACGTCTTCAGAGAGGTCGATAAGCCACTGACGCGTTTCCTTGCCTTCGAGGATCATGCGTCGCGTGCCGTAAATGGCCACGCGCTGCTTGTTCATGACGTCGTCGTATTCGAGGAGATGTTTGCGGACGGCGAAGTTCTGGGCTTCCACCTGACGCTGGGCGCGTTCGATCGAGCGAGACACCATGGGATGCTCGACCGGCATGTCTTCCTCCATGCCGAGCTTCAGCATGAGACCGCTGATCCGATCGGAGCCGAAGATGCGCATCAGGTCGTCCTGAAGCGAGAGATAGAAGCGCGAAGATCCGATGTCGCCCTGACGGCCGGCGCGGCCGCGAAGCTGATGGTCGATGCGGCGCGCTTCGTGACGTTCAGTAGCGAGGATGTGAAGACCGCCGAGGGCGACCACGCGTTCGCGCTCACTGGTATCAAGCAGATTCACGATGGCCGCGACCGTTCGCTGATTCGCGGTCACAGTGGTCAGTTCGGCCTTCAGCGGATGAACTTCGATGAAGTCGATCGGCTTCTCCACGTCCCAGTGTGGGAAGAACGCCTTGGCAATCTTGTTGCGTTTGGGGCGGGGGAGGGCCTCGGCGGCGTCGAGATAGGTCTGGAGGGCGGTGTCGTTCTTCGCCAACGCCGCGACTATTTGGAAGGAAGGGTGGTCGTTCGGGAAGGCGGCAACCAGGGCGAGATAGCGTTCGGCCAGCTTTTCTTTGTAGGCCGAATCAAACTTGCGGTGCGCAAGCTCCTTCTTGAAATCGGCCGCCATCTCGGCGATCGCCATTTCCTCGGCCGCGGCCTTCTCTTCGGGCGGCGCCGAATCCGGGTTGATGCCGCGCTCGATCAGGATATTGCGGAGGCGAACGTCCGGGATGCCGCCGAGGATGATGTCGGTTCCGCGTCCCGCCATGTTGGTGGCGATCGTCACGGCGCCAAAGCGCCCAGCCTGAGACACGATGTCGGCTTCACGTTCGTGGTATTTCGCGTTGAGGACGACGTGCTTGATGCCTTCCCGCTTCAGGATCGCGGCGAGATGTTCCGACTTCTCGATGGAGATGGTTCCAACCAGAACGGGCCGCCCTGCTTCCGCGAGTTCCTTGATCTCGCGCGCGACGGCGCGGTCTTTCTCGGGCTCGGTGCGATAGACAAGGTCGGGATTCTCCAGGCGGATCATCGGCCGGTTCGTCGGGGCTACCAGAACCTCGAGCTTGTAGATCTTCTCGAACTCGGGTGCTTCGGTTTCCGCGGTACCGGTCATGCCTGAAAGCTTCGAGTACATACGGAAGTAATTCTGGAGGGTGATGGTGGCGAGGGTCTGGTTCTCGCGCTCGATCTTGACCTTCTCCTTTGCCTCGACCGCCTGGTGAAGTCCGTCCGACCAGCGGCGTCCGGGCATCAAGCGTCCGGTG
>JBDSLN010000363.1:0-3422 GCA_039916365.1 Vicinamibacteria bacterium | reverse complement strand
GAAGCCGTAAAGCTCGTACACGCGCTGGATCGTGGCGATCATGCGCTGTCGGGCGATCATTTCTCCCGGCAGGAGATCACGCAGGCCGCGGGGAAGTGCGGCTTCGACAAGTTCCATTTGACGGAATTTATCACCGCGCTGGACACGGACTGCACACGCAGTTGACGGAGAAACGCGAGCGGTCCCTGAGCAGGAGTTTGTCTGCTTCGTCGTCGAAGGGCGTTGTTCGGCGGTCAGGCGTAGAGTCTTGTCGATATCTACATCGAGGTTCCATGAGAAAACCGCTCGGCGTGACTCTCTTGATCGTTGGCGGCCTCCTTCCTGCGGTCACTTCGTCTTCACAGAACTCCCCGCTGAATCAGCGACTGGGACACGCGCGCAACGTCGCGATTGGATTTGAAGTCGGAGCCGACTTCGTCCAGAGCCCACCGACGGACGAGGATCGAGAGGCTTTGTACGCGATCCGCCAAGAGATCGAGCGGTCAAAGCGTTTTTGGATCGTCGATCGTCGAGCCGCCGACCTTCTGATTGCCATTCGAGTCCGCGGCGAGTCTGGAGGCGGAAGCACCAACGCTCGAACGGTGGACGGTCTCCACTTCCGAGGCGGCGACAACAAGGCAGACATCCTGTCGGTCTACGACGCACGGCGTCCCCAGCTGAGCGTGCCGCTGTGGAGAGGTGTCCGTGTCGATGGCCTGCGCGGAGATCGTCCGCCCTTGTTCGCGAGCTTTCAAGCAGACGTTGAAAGACTTGCCAAGGAACGATGAAGCCATACAGATTGAAACGGCCACCGCAAGGGGTGGCTGTAAGCCGTCGAAAAATGGTACAGACGGTGGGGGTCGAACCCACGACCTCCTGATCCACAATCAGGCGCTCTAACCAACTGAGCTACGTCTGCCAGATCAGTTTATTCGATTCCGACCGATGGAGCCATCCAGCGTGGTTCTTGACGCCACGTATACTTCCACGTTGACGCGCCTGTAGCTCAGCTGGATAGAGCGGCAGCCTTCTAAGCTGCGGGCCAGGGGTTCGAGTCCCTTCAGGCGCACCACCTTTAGCTGGGGGGCCGCAGGCCTGCAACCGACTCTTCGTGCTTAGCCCCCCAGACCCCCGGGTTCGCTGCGGCCGGAGTGAATCCGGCCTTCGCTCAGTCGGCTTTGGGCGATAGGGTCCAACCGACAGCCTCAGGTGGCTTTGGGCGATAGTGCTAACCGGTTGGGTTCCCAGTCCTCGCCTGGCGCCCTCCAGCCCCCCCGTTCGCTTGTTGCCGAGGTGGCTCCTCATCCTTGCGTGGCAGAATCACCGCCCCATGCGCGACATCGTCCTTGCCTCCCAGAACCGCGACAAACTTCGCGAGATCGAAGGGCTCATTGCCGGGTTGCCTTTTCGTTTTCTCACCCCGAGCGATATGGGAATCAAGGACAGTCCCGAGGAGACGGAGACGACTTTTCTGGGCAATGCTCGTCTCAAGGCGCTGCACTACGCGAAGTTGACCGGCCTTCCGTCCGTGGCCGACGACTCCGGCCTTTCCGTCGATGCGATGAATGGTGAGCCTGGCGTTTACTCCGCGCGTTTCTGTGGTGAGAGTGTTACCTACCCGCAGCGTTTTGAGGAAATCTGGAGGCGTCTGCGCGACGTACCCGACGAAAAACGGACCGCGCATTTCACTTGCGCCGTGGTCCTCGCTACTCCTGGGTTCGTGTTGTTTGAGACCGAGGAGCATGTGGACGGACTGATCGTTTCAGGTCCGCGCGGCGTCAACGGATTCGGGTACGACCCGATCTTTTTCCATCCACCCTCCGGCTGCACCACCGGAGAACTGCCGCGTGATCAGAAGGATGCGATCAGTCATCGCGGTCAGGCCTTCGCCAAACTGCGCGTCTATCTTCAGAAGCTGGGGACGGGCGAAGCGCGACCGTAGTAGGAATCCGCCTGTCGCTGATTCCTAACGAACTTCCCAGGTCTCGGGTCCGCGAAGGAGTCTGCCGAGATCGCCTTTGCCTTTCTGGGCCATCACCTGCTGGACCTGGTCATTGACGAGCGTCTCGTACGCGGGGGCGTCGACCGCGCGAAGAATCCCGAGGGGCGTGGGAAACCCTGGGCGAGAGTCCATGTTGGCGAGCGTGAATGCGTACGCGGGGGATGGATGCCGTTCGTCGTGCACGAGGAGGTCGCTCTCCGCTGCCCCCTCCCCACCAATCGTCACCACTTCGATGTCGAAACCGCTCTGCCGGATTCCTTTGTCCTTCGCCTTGCCGAAGATCAGCGGCTTGCCGTGTTCGAGATAGAGAACGTGATCGTCGCGCACATCCTTATCCGCGATGGTGTCCCAGGCACCGTCGTTGAAGATGTTGCAGTTTTGCAGGATCTCCGTGAAGGCGGTTCCCTTGTGAGAGGCCACGCGCTTCAAGGTCGTTTTCAGGTGAGCCTGGAAGACGTCAACCGATCGTGCGACGAAGGTGGCGCCCGCGCCCAAAGCCAGTGCGAGCGGAGAGAAGGGGCGATCGACGGAGCCGAAGGGCGTTGACTTGGCCTTCTTGCCGACCTCGGATGTGGGGGAGTACTGGCCCTTGGTCAGTCCATAGATCTTGTTGTTGAAGAGCAGAACCTTCAGACCCACGTTGCGCCGGATCATGTGAATGGTGTGGTTGCCGCCGATCGACAACGAGTCGCCGTCTCCGGTCGCGACCCAAACCTCAAGGTCCGGCCTCGCCACCTTCAACCCGGTCGCCACCGCGGGCGCTCTTCCATGAATCGTGTGGAAACCGAACGTGTTCATGTAGTAGGGAAAGCGCGACGAGCAACCGATGCCCGACACGAACGCGAAATTCTCTTTCGGCACGCCCAGTTCGGGAAACACGGATTGCACCGCGGCGAGGATTGCGTAGTCGCCGCATCCCGGACACCAGCGCACTTCCTGGTCGGTCTGAAAATCTTTGCGGGTCAGCGGAACCGACGCGTTCATTGAATCACCTCAAGCGCCTTCATTTCGATCTCCGCCGTTTTGAACGGCTTGCCTTCCACCTTCGAGTACGAGATCGCGTCCACCAGGTAGATGCTTCTGAGGATGAAGGCCAGTTGACCGAGATTCATCTCGGGGATCAGGACCTTTTTGTATCGCTTCATCGCTTCGCCAAGATTCGCCGGCAGCGGGTTGAGATGTCGAATATGAATGTGCCCGACCTTGTGACCCTTGGCCCGCAGCGAATGAAGGGCCGCGGTGATGGAGCCGTAGGTCGAACCCCAGCCGATGATCAGCAGATCGCCTTCGGCGTCGCCCGCGGGAACGACGTCGGGCACGTCCTGCACGATGCCCGCGACCTTGGCCGCGCGCAGACGAACCATCTTGTCGTGATTCGCGGGCTCGTAGTTGATGTTGCCCGTGACGTCCTGTTTCTCGAGACCGCCGATCCGATGTTCAA
>JBDSLN010000362.1:0-3879 GCA_039916365.1 Vicinamibacteria bacterium | reverse complement strand
ACAGATAGATCCCGAGCGCAGAGACGATGGTTCCCATCGACCACCCGATGGCGAGCCTGGTTCCGATTTTCTGCGAGTACAGCATGGCCGCGACGGACGGCACGATCAGATAGCAGAAGACCAGCAGCACGCCGGCAATGGACACCGAAGACGTCACCACGAATCCGAAGGAGGCGTAGAAGAGGAAGTCCCAGAACTTGACGTTGAGTCCGCTCGCTTCCGCCGCGTCGTGGTCGATGGAGATGGCGAGGAACTGCTTGCGGAAGATGTAGTGGAAGAGTCCCACCGCCGCGTACAGCATCGCCGTCTTGCCGACTTCTGGCCAGGACACGGCCAGAATGTTCCCGACCAGCATGTCCTTCAAGTGCTCGCTCTCGGAGGTCGCCTTGCTCATCGCCAGAATGGCGGCGGCGGAGGCGACGGCGTAGGAGATGCCGATGATCGCTTCCTGCGGGATGCGGGCTTTTTTCGAACGGATGGTTGAGAAGATCGCCGCGCCGATGAAGGTGAAAAGAAGGCTGATCCAGTAGGTCCATGGCCCGTGCGGATCGCCGTCGGTGAACGGCAGCAACAATGCGATCGTGCTGCCGAGGGCCGCGATCTGCGCGAGCGAAAGATCGACGAAGATGACCCCGCGCTCGACCACATGCACGCCGAGATAGGCGTGTATGCCCGTCAAGATGAGACTCGCCGCGAAAGGTGCGGCCAGGAATTCAAGAATTGAAGTGTCCAACGTCTACTTTCTTGACTTGAGCGCCGTCGCCAGGAGGTTGATGTCGTAGTCGAAGAGATGGACGTAGTCCGTAATCTCCTTCTCTCCGCCGACGGACGGCGGCATCACAACCACCTTCGCGCCGGTTTCCCGGGCGATGGACTGAGGGGTCTTGAGGTCGAAATAGGGCTCGACCAGGATGATCCCGGCCTTGACCTTCCTCATTTCCGCGATGAGGTTGATAGTGTGCTGGGGTGAAGGCGGGATGCCCGGCTTGGGTTCTACGTAGCCCATCACGTCGAGGCCGAATCGCTCGGCGAAGTTGGGCCATGAGCGGTGATAGGTCACGATTGTCGCGCCCTTGAAAGGAGTCATCGCGGCATCCCATCTCTTCTCCGCCTCTGCCAGTCGCTTGTCGAAGTCCGACAAGCGCTGCGCGAAGTACGCGGCGTCCGCTGACTGAAGCTCCGACAATTTCGCTTGAATGGCCTGCGCGATGCGGCGACCGTTACCGGGATCGAGCCAGTAGTGAGGATTGCCGAAAGGGTGAACATCACCCATAGCGCGGGTGATCTGGCCCTGCGGGATGTCGAGAATTTTCACGGTGAGGGAGGCGTCGAGATACCCCGGCGATCCCAATTGAATCCGTGGGTTACGGCTCTGGTGGAGGAGTGGAGGCAGCCAGCCGATCTCCATCTCCCGTCCAATCACCACCAGAAGATCGGCGGAATGGAGTTTCAGGATGAAGCTGGGCTTGGCCTCGACGAAATGCGGATCCTGGTACCCCTTGGCGATGGACTCGACGCTGATCTTGTCGCCTCCAACTTCGCGCGCGAGAGCGGCGAGGTCCTCAGTGGTGGTGACGACCTTGATTCCAGCCTGCGCGGGCACGGATGAGACGAGCAACGAAGCGAGGATGAAGGCGGACAGAACGGGCGTTCGTATTGACATGAGGGGACTCCTAAAACACGTGGGCGCCGTGAGCGCCGATGGAGAAGATGAACTGGAACAGGAACTCGTTGGATGTCGGTCCCTCACCAAATCGCGTATGTCGATACTGCCCGCGAACGAGCGAGAACTCGCTGGGGGCATAGGTCAGGAGCAGGGACGCGCCCTTGTCGTTCACCGAGGGGTCGATCGCCCTTTCGGCGGTATCGAGGCGGGCTCCCGCCGTCCAGCGCCGTCCGAACTGATATTCGAGATAGCCATAGGCACCGAACGCCGACGGCCCGGAAAGCTCCGAACGCCGGCTCCAGGCCATTTCAGCCCGGGCCAGGACGTGGGTGTAGATCGATCGCCGCAGGGGCCGGTAACGCAGAGTGGCGTCCGCCCCGAAGAGGCGGGTGGTCTGGCCCCGCCCCGCGTCATTGTGCCCCCGTGCGAAGGATGCGCCGAGGTCGAGGTTGGTCGACTCGGTCAGGTCCCGGTATCCGCGCAGGTGGCCGACGTACGCGAGATCGGCGCGCTTCTCCGCCTTGAAGATCGAAGATTCGCCGCGGTAGACCTCGCCGGTGGCCTCGATAAACGCGAAGCGGTTCGGGAAAAGACGCGCCACGGAGATTCCCGAGTCTCCCAGGCCCTCCTCCCCGCCGAGAAGGTTCTGTGTCATCAGGGGGCGTTCGGTGAACTGCAGCAGGTGGTTGTGGAGGCCGTTGATCTTGCCGAAGGCGTCCCGCATCTTGCCGACCTTCATGAGGAATCCGCCGGGCAATGTGGGGAAGGTGATGAAGGCCTCCTCGACGCCGACCTCGTCAGGGCCGAAGGTCAGGAAGACATCGGCGCGCGCGAACGGGTCGACGGCCGCCTGCAAGGACACCTCCGCTTCGTGGAGTTGCAGCGATGGCTCCCCGCCCCCGGGGCTCTTTCCCAGGGCACCGATGAAATCACCGATGGCCGCCATGTCGGGGTTGAAGATCTTCCCCCCCGTGGAAGGCGCCGCCTGAAATGGCGGAGCGGTCGCCGCGGGCGCGACTTCAGGAGGCGGGGGCGCGGGCTCGGCGGGTGCTGCGGCCGTGGCCGCGGGCATGGACTCAACGGCTCTGAGCCGGGCCTCGAGGGCCGCGATGCGGTTTGAGAACTCCTGGCGCAGAGCGTCAAGCTCGGCCTTGAGTCGATCGGCTTCCGACGTCTGCTGCGCGAACGATGTGCTGGAAAGAGCTAGAAATGCGAGAACAAGAGAAAAGCGTTTGATCATGAGGGGCGTCCTCCCTGGACGCGACAAGAAAATCCTTGGGAACCCGCTCAGGTGGAGGAGAACGGAATGAAGCTCTCCTCGCGTCGGAGTCATCAAGACTCCGCGTGAGCGGGATTAAACGATGGAGGATTCTTGAGGGGGTGCGCGGCCCGGAGACGAGGGTCGTTCAGCCCAGGCTCTGACCAGCGTCACGGTCAGAACACTGGGTTCGACAGAGCCGAAATGGCCGACATAAACCACGCCGGTCTCGATGTTCGACGCCGTCGAACTGACCGTGCACGCGTCGCAGTGGCTCTTCGACTGAAGGTGACAGGCGATATCGTGATGCAGCAGCGGCGTCACCACAGCGATGAGCGCATAGACGCCGAGGATGACCATCCATCCAAGGGTCCGACGTCGTTTCGTCAGGTGCGTCACGCAGTCATTATAGCCATGACCCCGAATCAGGCCATTCTTGACGCGTTAGCCGCCGGCGAGTTTGTGGGGGATCCGCTTCTCGCGCAGGACGATTTGAACCGCGTCGCGTTTGTCGCCTTGAAGTTCGATCTCCAGTTCCTTGACGGAGCCGCCGGTGCCGCAGCGCGTCTTGAGTAGCTTCGCAAGCGCTTCGATTTCAATCGGCGTTCCCGGCAAATCGGCGACGACCGTGACCACGCGACCGGACGCTCTCTTTTCGAGCCGAATCCGCGCGCCCTTGGCCTTGCGCTCCATCTCCGTAGCAAGAGCCTTGGGAGCCGCCATCGCATTCGTATCTGTGGAATACGCCAGCCGCGTCTTCATCTAGGTCAGCTGTATCACGCCTTCGGGGCCGAGGTAGATCGAATGCTCGGCCTGTGCGACCGGACGTCCCGACAGCACGACCAAAGGCGGATAGGAATGCAGCAGACGCGCTTTTTCAAGGCGCTTGAAAACGTCCGACACGACATCGTTGCCGAACTGTTTGAAATAGCGCCGGGCGATGGGAAGCCCGCGC
>JBDSLN010000361.1:0-4338 GCA_039916365.1 Vicinamibacteria bacterium | reverse complement strand
CGGTCACGATCTCGTCCTTGAACTGCACGAAGAGATTCATCACGCCGACCTCTTCGCAATAGCGATGTTCGAGGGCATCGAGCCAGAGGACCTGGGCGTAGCCACGCTGCTGCGCGGCGGTCGCGGCATAAAGGCTGGCCGCATAGTTGGCACCGGCCTTCACGGCACCCAGACCTCCCTTGGCCGCGCGGATGTAATCCTTCTCGACCCAGATGCGCACGGGCTTCATCCCATCCGGGTAGTAGGCACCCACCGGGGACAGGATGATGAAGAACATGTACTTCTTCGAAGAGCGCACGCCGAGGAAACCTTCGCTGCCGATCAGCGTAGGCCGCAGGTACAAGGACGTGCCCGCCTCATTCGGAACCCAGTCGCGTTCCAACTGCACCAAGCGCGACATCGCTTCGTACACATCTTCGGTGCTCGGCGCGACCATGCCGAGGCGCGGGGCGCCATCGCTCAACCGGGCGGCGTGACGGCGTCCGCGGAAAAGCAGAACGCGACCGTCCTTCGCGCGGAAGGCCTTGCAACCGTCAAACATTGCCTGGCCGTAGTGGAGAGCAGAGGCTCCCGGATCGATGGCAAGGGGACCGTAGGGCACGATGCGCGCATCAAACCAGCCGCGCCCTTCCTCGTAGTCCATGATGAACATGTGATCGGTGAAGATCTTGCCGAAGCCGAGGTCCGCCGCGACCGGCATCGTCCGCGTGCGCGAGGTCTTGATGACCTTGATGTCCAGTTTTCCCGGGGTCAACGTGGTGCTCGTCATGGTTCTTCAGACTCCTTGCGAAGGGGTTTGGGCGGAGACGCGATCAGCGGCCGGCCGCAGTGCGACTCACGCCAAAGACGGGAAGGCCCAGACGCTTGCGTTCTTCATCGACGGCGATGAAGAACACGTTCGCGGATGGCAGCTTGTGTCCATTCACGAAGAGGGTTGGCGTCGAGCTGACATCCAGTCGAGCGGCCTCTTCTATATCGGCGCTAAGACGGCCCTTGACGGAAGCCGAGTCCATGCACGGGCTGATTTTCTTTGGATCGAGGCCCACGGCCTCGGCCATGCGAAGGGCGTCCTGGCGCGTCACCTTGTCAAAGGTCTGGCTGAACACTTTGTCGTGGAACTCCCAGAAGCGACCATTGTCGGACGCGCAGATTCCGGCCAGGGCGAGCTCGCAGGCGCCCTGATGAACGGTTCGCGGAACATGGGTGTTGCAGGAATTGTCGAGCGGGTAGTTTTTGAAATGAACCTTCAATGACGTGCCCGTTGTCGGGACGAAGTCGTGGAGACCGCGCGCGAGGTCTCTGCAGAAAGGGCACATGAAGTCGGAGAAGGTGGCTACCACGATCTTTGCTTCGCCCGAGCCCGTCACCGGAGCTTTGGACAGTTGAAGGTCCACCACCGGCGACTGCTTGAAGTCCGTCTTCGCCTTGTTCGTCAAGTAGTCGCGCAGCTTCGTCTCGCTGTCCAGAGTGTCTTTCCACTTCTGTGCCTCCGCGTGCGCTTGTGCAAGCTGTTCTTCGAGGGAACCCGCTTCCGCCTTGGCAGGAAGGGGTTGAAGCATGGTGGGTACGCCGAGTATCGAAGCCCCGGCGAGCGTCTTGCGCACTTCCAGCGTCGAGTTGAGCGCGAAGGCCGCTCCAAAGGTGGCAAGTGTCGCCACGATCCACGCGCCGAGCGCCCGGCGGCCCTGGGGGACGAACAGAAAGTTCATCGCCCGGGAGACCTGACGGAACGGCCACAAGGCGATCAGCATCAGGATGTTCACCGCGTACGTCCCCAGGCAGAATTTGCAGAATGCCTTGATGACGAACCCTTGTAGTCCGAGCAACACCCCGTCGAGCCCGATCGCCAGACAAAGTAGGAAGAAAGCCATTGAGGCCGCGGGATCGCTGCCGCTCTCCGTCTCTCCGAGAAGCGAAGGCACGAGAAGTGCCATCAGGGAGCCGTAGAAGAACAGCCCCCAGGCAGCGAGAGGCAGACCGAAGAGGCTCGAATAGCGGCTCTGCGCGACCACGTCGCACCCTTCACCGACACCGCACGCCGCCATCACCGCTTCGCCGAGAAGCGGAACGCCGTAGTGTTTCGAGAGAAGGATGAGGGCGAGGAAGAGGCCTCCGCCACCCAAGAGAACGGCGATTACGATTCGGGTTCGGGGCATGGTGCGTCTGCAATCTAACTGAGCGTTTTACGCTGCTACAAACCGCGCCTTCAGGGATTTGGACCTCGTTTGCGCGGTCATTCAATAGACTGGCAATCGATGGTTCTTTCCTCAGGCGCCCTGGCAGTCTTCCTTCTTGCCGTCGTAGTCGTAGGCGTGGCAAGTTTTTTCATCGGCCGCGGTCTGGGCCAGTCCGCCGAACGCGCGGGATCGTCCTCCGAGAATTCACGACTGATCAATGAGCGTGCCCGCTTCGAGGCGGGCGCCCAGCGCGTTCCCTCGCTCGAGCGCGACCTGAACGCACTGCGGGCCCAAGTGGCCGAACGCGAGGCGCGCCTTGGCGAGGCGCAGGTCAAGCTTGCGGAATCCATGATCCGCCTTTCCGAGACCGAGAAGGCCGCGGCCGAAAAGCTGGAACTGATGTCGCGCGCGGAGATCTCGATGAAGGACGCGTTCCAGGCGTTGTCTATGGATGCGCTCGACAAGAGCCGTGCCGCCTTTCTCGATCAGGCGCAGGCCACCTTTGGCCAGTTCCGCGAGAGCGCGCTCAAGGATTTCGCCGCGAAGGAAACCACCTTCGCCCAACTGGTCTCGCCGATCCGCGAATCGCTCTCAAAGTTCGAGGCGCACGTGCATGACATCGAGCAGAAGCGCGGCGAGGCCTACTCCGGCCTGACGGAACAGTTTGCCTCCTTCAAAGAAGGCCAGATCCTGTTGCGCGGCGAGACGGAACGCCTGGTCACCGCACTCCGCGCTCCCAGCGTGCGTGGCCGATGGGGCGAGTTCCAGCTGCGCCGGGTGGTCGAGATGGCAGGGATGATCGAGCACTGCGACTTCGTCGAGCAGTCCACGATTCATGGCGAGGATGGGCGTCTCCGGCCTGATCTCATTGTTCATCTGCCCGGGGGAAAAACCGTCGTCGTGGACGCCAAGGTTCCGCTGCTCGCCTATCTCGACGCGAAGGATGCACGGGATGAGGCGTCGCGCCGCGACCTAATCCAGCAGCACGCGCGCCAGCTTCGTAAGCACGTGGGCGATCTGTCGAGCAAGGCCTACGCCGACCAGCTCTCGAGCAGTCCGGACTTCGTCGTGATGTACGTGCCCATCGAAAGCGCGTTCGCCGACGCGGTGCAGGCGGATCCTTCTTTGCTCGATGATGCGGTCAAAGGCAACGTGATTCCTGCCGGGCCCATGACGTTGCTCTCACTTCTGAAGGGCGCTGCGTACGGATGGCGCCAGGAGCGAATTGCCGAGAGCGCCGAGCACATCAGCGAGTTGGGGAAGGAGCTCTACAACCGCATCAACCTGATGGCGGATCACTTCAACAACGTCGGAGATGCGCTGGGCAAGGCCACTCTGGCCTACAACAAGGCGGTGGGCTCAATGGAGACCCGCGTGCTTGTTCAGGCCCGTCGTTTCAAGGACCTGGGCGCCGCGGTGGGCGAAGACATTCCGGAACTTGAGACCGTCTCCCACGCGCCGCGACAGTTGGCGATTCCAGGCCTCGGCCCCGACGACTAGGAAGGGGCTAGTCCCTTCTCGCCTGGCTGACGGAGCCCCGTCGTGTGGGCAGGAGTGCCCGAGGGCAGGCTCCGCGCTCTGATTCGTTCTGCCGCGCAGAGCGCGGAGCCTGCCCTCGGGGCACTCCTAGTCGACGGTCAGCACGATCTTCCCGATTGAGTTTCCTTCTTCGAGATGGACGTGCGCTTTGCTCGCGGCGTCAAGAGGAAACGTCATGTGAATCACGGGCCGAATAGTGCCTGCCTCCATGTGAGGAACGACGCGGTCGAGAATGGCGCGCGCGATACGGGCTTTCTCGAAATCCGGACGTGGCCGCAGAGTTGATCCGCTGACCGTGAGCCGCTTGTGCATGATCATCGCCATGTTCACTTCGGACCTTTGGCCCCGCAACGTCGCGATCTGGATCAGCCTGCCCTCGAATGCCAGCGCTTGAATATTGCGGTCGGTGTAGTCGCCGCCGAGCATGTCCATGATGACGTCGATGCCGCGGCCTTCGGTCAGTTTCTTCATCTCGTTGACGAAGTCATGGGTCGTGGAGTCGATGCACTTGATCGCGCCGAGGGCCTCGACCGCCGCGCATTTGCTGGGCCCGCGCGCCGTCGCATAAGCCTTGCCGCCCAGAGCCTTCACCATCTGAATCGCGGTGGTGCCGATTCCGCTG
>JBDSLN010000360.1:0-2636 GCA_039916365.1 Vicinamibacteria bacterium | reverse complement strand
AGCAGCCGCGCGCACGGCATGCTGAGTCCGAAAGCACCATGCCCCTAAACTCCGCCGCTTGCTGGGAGCCAAAACGATGAAAGTCATGAAGTTCGGAGGCACCTCCGTCGGCACCTCCGACCGGATTCGGGGCGTCGTCCGCCTCGTCCAGGAAGCTTCAACGACCGAACGCGTGGCCGTCGTAGTGTCCGCTTTCGGCGGGGTGACCAACGAGTTGATCGAGGCGTCCCAACACGCTTCCCGAGGTTCCCTGGAATGGCGTGTTCTCTTCGACCGCATCAACCAGCGACACACGGCCGCCATCGTCGACCTTGTTGCTCCAGCCGAACGTGAAGAACTTCAAGTTGCGATCCAACAGGCGACCGACGATCTGGGAGGCCTGCTCCGCGGCGTGTCCCTGGTGCGTGAATGCACGCCGCGCACCCTCGACAGCATCGTGAGCTTTGGGGAGAGAGCGTCGTCCCTGATTGCTGCTGCTGCGTTTCGCAGTCTCGGGGTTTCCGCCAAGGCCTGCGACGCCCGTCTGCTGGTCGTCACCGATAAGAACTTCGGTGCCGCGCGGGTGGACTTCGTCAAAACGTACAACCGGATCCAGACCTGGTGGAGCGGTGAGACGACGATACCCATTGTCACCGGCTTCATCGGTTCCACCGACTTGGGTGAGACCACGACTCTCGGCCGCGGCGGCTCCGACTACACCGCGGCGATCTTCGGCGCGGCCCTCGACGCGTCGTGCATCGAGATCTGGACCGACGTGGATGGCGTGATGAGCGCGGATCCGCGCATCGTGCCCACTGCGTTCTCGATGGATTCCCTCCGCTACGACGAGCTGATGGAGCTGTCGCACTTCGGCGCCAAGGTGGTCTATCCAAAGACCGTACACCCGGCGCGAGCGAAGAACATTCCCCTCGTCATCAAGAACACGCTGAATCCGACGTTCCCGGGAACGTGGATTCACGAAGAGGCTGCGGCGACGGCCATGGGCGTGCGCGGCGTCGCTTCGATCTCCAGCGTGGCCTTGCTTCGGCTGGAAGGCGACGGCATGGTCGGCGTGCCCGGTATTGCCATGCGCCTCTTTGGAGCGCTTGCCCGCGAAAGCGTCAGCGTGATTCTGATTTCGCAGGCGTCGTCGGAGCATTCCATCTGCTTCGCGATCGAGCCCGGCGCGGTGACGCGCGCGCAGGACAGCATCACCGCCGAATTCGCTCTCGAACGCCAGGCGGGCTTAATCGATGAATTGATCATCGAGCCGGACAGTTGCGTCATCGCCGTGGTGGGTGCCGCCATGCGCGACACGCCAGGGAGCGCCGGCCGAATCTTCGGCGTGCTGGGTGAAGCGCACGTCAACATCCGCGCGATATCTCAGGGTTCTTCGGAGCTGAATATTTCCTGCGTAGTGGGTCGCGAAGATGAGAAGCGCGCGGTCAACGCGATTCACGAAGCGTTTTTTGCAGACCATCGCACCGTGTCCGTTTTCATCGCCGGGCTGGGTCGAGTCGGACGCGCCCTGGTCGATCAGATGACCGCCCAGACTGAAGGTTTACGCAAGCGCACGGGGCTCCGCCTTGAGATCGATGGCGCCAGCACGAGCCGGCACACCCTGACCCGCGCAACCGGCCTCAACGGCCGCGGCCTGCGCCAGCAGGTCGAAGCCGAAGGTTCCGCGAAGAACATGGAGGCTTTAATCCGAGCGGCCATCGAAAGCCGAAGGTCGAGCGCCGTGTTCGTTGATTGCACCGATAGCGAGGAAACAATGGGTCAGTACAGTCACCTGCTGGATGCAGGCGTTCATGTGGTCTCCGCCAA
The DNA here is from genome assembly GCA_039916365.1 of Vicinamibacteria bacterium. Lineage (GTDB taxonomy): Bacteria > Acidobacteriota > Vicinamibacteria > Fen-336 > JAGNNV01 > JAGNNV01. The sequence continues at coordinate 830 of JBDSLN010000360.1, read as the reverse complement.
CAAGCGTCCGTTTGGTGGCGATCTCGCGATGTACCAGTCGATCAAGGTCGGCCGTCGTCGGGGGCGTGGCGCGCTTTTTCATGAAACAACGGTTGGCGCAGCGCTACCCGTGCTGGGCACGCTTTCCGACTTGATCCGCACGGGCGATCAGGTTCGCCGCATCGAAGGCGCGCTTTCCGGAACGTTTGGCTTTCTGATGACCCGCGTCGCGGATGGCGTGGCCTTCAGCGCGGCGCTCAAGGAAGCTCACGAACTCGGCTACACCGAGCCGAATCCGCGGGAAGATCTGTCGGGCGCCGACGTAGCGCGCAAGATTCTGATCCTGGCGCGCGAGTCGGGTATGGCGATCGAAGCAAGCGCAGTGAAGCGTCAGTCGCTGCTGCCCAGTCCGGAGTGGGACGCGATGAGCATCGACGAGTTCTGGAAGCGACTCCCCGAACTGGACACAGGAATCGCGGAGCAATCGCGCGCCGCGTCCGTGAGCGGCGGTCGATTGTCCTATCTCGCGTCCGTAGTGGATGGCCGGGCTGAAGTGGGTCTGCGCGCCGTCGAGCCCTCCAGCCCCTTCGCCTCGCTCCGAGGCGGGGACAACATGGTGGCCTTCTGGACAGATCGCTACGCGACATCCCCTCTCGTGATCAGAGGTCCGGGCGCCGGCCCCGACGTCACAGCGTCGGGTGTCTTCGCGGACATCATCAAAGCCGCGTCCCTCGCTCACTGACGCTTCGGGCGATCAGTGGATCGACGCCTGAACCGGTCTCCAGTCGAAATATGACAGGTTCTGGCAGGCTTCTGCACTACGCTCCGTGGAGCCCCTTTCTGATTGGGGG
>JBDSLN010000359.1:0-4158 GCA_039916365.1 Vicinamibacteria bacterium | reverse complement strand
GTCTTCTTAGGTTCGAAAAAGATTCGGATCGCGGGCCTTGGAACCCTGGCCCATCATCCGTGCGCAGAAATCGCGCGGGAACTAACGACTTTAGGTGAGCGATCTTGAGCTTGTCAAACCGTGGGGGTGGAAAGCTCAAGGCCGCGTGCGCTCATGCGGTCTTTGTACCGCCGTAGGGTCAGCTCGACGTCGACCACGAGCATTTCCGTGGTGCTTTCGAGCTGATCCAGCACGCGGTGCTGCTGGGTGAAATCAGGCTTGTCGACCTCGCGCGAGTCGGCGAGCATCTCGAGACGGGCGCCCCACTCCATCAGGCCCTGAAGGCTCGCTTCGCTGTGGGTGTCGAGGTGCGACGGCTCGGTCCTGCCGATGTCGAGACCGCGCATGAAGGCGCCGATCTCGCGACGACGCGCACGCGCGCGCTCGACCAGGCTCGTAAACGTGCGCTTGGTCGGGATCACGCGGTTGGGCGGAGCCGCTTCGATCGCTCCGCGGAAACGCTCCTCGGCGACGCGCGCCAACTCAAGCAGTTCGCGCTCGGAAGGAGAGGGCGTCATGCGCTCGGACTTCGCGCGGATTTCGGCGGCGGCTATGTCCAGCGACTCGCGCACGCAGGCGACGGCTCCGCGGAAGAGGTACTGGATCTCTTCGCGAGACTTGAAGCCATCGGGAAGGAACACTGTCCCCGGAGCGAACTGAGGACCACGAGTCGGCTTCGGTGCCTTGACCTTGCGACCTGGCTTCTCCGGCTTCACCTTGCCCTTGGGGGCGACGAGAAGGTTGAGACCTTTGCCTTTGGCGCCGTTTGGATCGGTGGACGCCGCTTCCTCGCCTTCGCGCAACTTGCGCTTGAGCGCCATCTTGGCTTCCTTGGCGAGAGCCTTGGCCGCGGCCTTGGCTTCGAGCTTGGCTCTCGCCTTCTCGATCTTCAGAAGCTTCTTCTGAGCCTTCTCGGCGACTTTGACCGCGGCCCTGTCGGCAGCGGTCGGCTTCGCCTTCATCCCTTTGCCGGCGGCTTTGTCGGCCGGCTTTTTGGACGCTGCGGCAGGTGCCGCTTTGGCTATGACCTTGGCAACAGGCTTCTTCGTCGCGGCCTTGGGAACGGGCTTCGTGGGTTTGGTCTGGTTTGGCATGGAGGGCTCTTCAGTAAGTACGGCTCTAGGACGGACGTTCGTCCGCAGGGGTCTAGGCCTTAGGGGTTTAGGCCTCAGGAGTTTAGGCCTTGAGGACGCTTCGCCTTTGGCGGCAGCAGGCTAGGGCAGGAAAGACTTCGTGTTTTTGAGCTTCGCTGGAAGGTAATCGTCCATCACGAAATTGAGGGAGTGGGCCGCGAACGCCTGCTGCTCGGCGCGCTTACCCATCTTGAGGAGGAGTTCGAACGCCTTCGCCCATTCGGGATAGTGCTGGAAGAACGGGTCGTTCTTCAGCGCATCCTTGGCGCGCTTAATGTCGACATCCTTCAAGGGATGAGTGGGAAGGTCGTAATCGAGGATGTCCTGGGGGGTGACGCCGAGGAACCGGGCCTGGGGTACGCAGAAGAACTCGTTGAGATGGGCGTTGTTTCCGGAACCCACCTTCAGCGTTCTATAGATGTTGGCGATTCCATACGGATCGCAGTCGACGAAGACGTAGACGGGGATCTTCTTTTCATCGGCCAGACGGCGCACGAAGCGACGCACCGAACGCGTGGGCACGCCGGCCATCGAGACCAGGATGCAGTCAGACTTCTCCCAGAACTTGTGGCGGTTGAGGCGCTCGAAGATACCGCCGGTTTCGATGCAAAGGATGAACTTCGCCTTCGTCTTGAACTTGAGATGCTCGACATCGGACGGGATGCCGTAGGCGCCGGAGCCGAACTTGGTGCAGTCGATTTCGATGGTGGCGTCCGAGCCGATCTCGGCGCGGTCGACTACCACCAGTTCGCCGGCGACCAACCCGCCGTGCTCATCGGGTGTGAAGCAGAGCTGCTCTTTGTTGACCCCGAACAAACCCTCGATGTCATCGAGGATGGTGTCCGATTCAGGCTGTTCATCGCACTTGGCGTCGCCCCAGGCTTTCGTCTGGTAGTAGGCGTCGCGCTTGCTGGCCCGTTCGTCCGTCTCGATCATCGTCTTCGAGAGGGAGATCATGCGCATCGTCTGGGCGAAACTCTTCACGGTCGAGACGGCGAGCGTGCGCTCCTTCTTCTTCCCCAGCATCTCGAAGTGGCCCTTCTTGGCCGAATAACGAACGTTCGAGAGATTACGCAACGGGAACTTCATCTCGGGCTTCTTGAGACCGTTGATCTTGGTCTCGACGCCGCGAGCGGTGTCGACGATCTGCGCGATGACGGGCGAGACAGCCTCGCCGGACTTAGCCATTCTTGAAGAGCCTCACATCAAAAGAAAATCCCCGCGTCACGCGGGGATTTGTCTGCGAAGAGACTCAGAAGGTCGCGGAACGGGCTTCGGGGGCGAGCTTACCACGCAGCCTCACAGCGAGACCGCCAGTTGGCGCGCCGAACCGTCGCTGCACCGCCCCAGATCGCTCCGGGGGGCGTGAGCACCTTGGCTACGCGGAAATGACCGAGTAGGGGTAGCCCTCTTCGCGGCGCGGATCGCGCCGCATCCGTTTCAGGAAGTCCGTACGTTCCGATTCGATACGGTCGGTGATGGCCCTGCGGGTGTCCGCTCCGGAAGCCGGGGCGATGAGAATTCCGATGGCAGCTCCAACGGCACCGCCGGCGATGGCGAGTCCTGCGTACTTCAATGTCTTGTCGAGTGTCATAGTCGTTTGGTCGGGCCCCCTTTCATTTGGGCCGAATTCGTTCTTACGAGTGGACTAACGAGCATGGGGCGTGCCAGGTTTCATGCGCTTGTGACGGCCATCATGTTTCGTTCTTCCCACACGCGTGTGGCCCGCCAATCATCAGCTGTGGAGACCGCGCCACTTTGATGCTTTCAAGACGATCGCGTGACGAGCCTCGCGACTTCGATTCAGCGCGTCGGAGTTTCGATTCAGCGCGTTGAAGCGCCTGCTTGCCCAGATCGTCGAAGCGTCGCGTGATTTGCTTTCGGTGCCTGTCCGGGCTTCGGCGATAAGATTCCGCGCATGGCTCAAGAATCTGGCCGAACGCTGATTGACCCGGATACTTCCATCGATGGAAAGATCCATGGCAAGGATGCGACCATCTCCGGCAAGTTCAAAGGCGAGATTCACCTTTCCGGCTCACTCGTGCTGACGCCGTCGGCCAGTGTCGACGCAACCGTCCTCGCCGATGTCGTCGAGGTGGGGGGCGCCTTTTCGGGCAAGATCACCTCGAAGAAGCTTGTTGTCCTCGAGACGGGTAAGGTTTCGGGCACAATCGACGCGGGTCAGCTGGTGGTTCGTGAGGGTGCCGTCCTCAACGGCCCGGTTGCGGCCGGCAAGTCAGCCTCCGGCGGATCCGCCACGATGGCCGCCGCGACCCTGCCCACGGGCGCCACCACCGAGTCTTGAAGCTCGCCCAACTCGCCTTACGCCTGGGCGGTGAGATTCGAGGCGATGCCGAAGTCGAGGTGGCGCGCGTGGCTCCCCTGGAAACCGGAGCCGCAGGCTCGATCTGCTTTCTCTCGCACGCGAAGTTCAAGACTCAGCTTCAGTCGTGCCGCGCCTCAGTCCTGATAGTCAGCGATCCTTCTTTGGTGGCCGCGGGCTCCGGCGCGCCACCGTTTCAGGCGATTCTCGTGGTGAAGGATGCCTACGTCGCCTATGCGACCGCAGCGTCGATTCTTCATCCGTTGGCCATCGAGCCCCCAGGCATCCATCCAACCGCAGCGGTTCACCCAGGGGCCAAGGTCGATGCGTCGGCCCACGTCGGCGCGCATGTCTCGATTGCCGAAGGCGCTTTGATCGGCGCAGGCGTCACCCTGCATCCGAACGTCTCTATCTATCGAGGCGTGGTGATAGGCGAGGGTTCAACGCTCCATGGGGGCGTTTCGATCCGCGAGGGCTGTCGCATTGGACGGCGCGTGCTCATTCACAACAATGCGGTGATCGGCGCCGATGGCTTCGGTTTCGCCAAAGACGGCTCTGGCCGGTACGTCAAGATCCCCCAGATCGGCATCGTCGAGATCGAGGACGACGTTGAGATCGGCGCGCTGACCGCCATAGACCGAGCATCGATGGGTGCGACGCTGA
>JBDSLN010000358.1:0-10904 GCA_039916365.1 Vicinamibacteria bacterium | reverse complement strand
CATCTGGAGGTCATGAATGAAGGATCCGAGACAAAGCAACGTGAGCGAATCGACGGTGGTTCTCGTCTGTCGCGACATCGAGCTCAAAGAGGAAGACCGCACGGAGATTCAACGGAGCGAAGCAGCGCTCGCCCATGTCTTCCCGAAGATTCATCGGATTGAGTGGACGGTCACCGCGCGCCCCCGCGCGGTGGAAGTCCATGCGCATCTTCACGCCCGAGGGGGAGATTTCGAAGGGCGTTCCCAGGAGACGGACGCGCGCACCGCGTTCCAGGTCGTGACGAAGAAACTGCTTCATCAAAAACGCAATCAGAAGGAAACCGCACTCGGGTCTCGCCGGCACGTACAGCCGCGCGAGGCGGCGGTGGATTGGTACTAAACGCGTTCGTTTCGTACCGCTACCAGCTGAAGTTCACCCTGGCCGCCACGTTGCGGCCAGGGGTCTGCGCTGAACGGATTCAATACGGATCGGCTTCCATCTTGTTTCGGAGCACGCCGATACCGCTGATCTCCACTTCCACCACATCGCCCGCCTTCATGAAGACTGGTGGATTCCGAGCGAACCCGACGCCGCTCGGGGTGCCGGTGGCAATGATGTCGCCCGGCGAGATCATGGTGAAGGATGAGATGTATTCGATGAGCTCAGGAATGCGGAAGATGAGCTGATCCGTGTTCGCGTCCTGCATGACCTGGCCGTTCAGACGGGTCTTGATCGACAGGGAATGAGGATCGGGGATCTCGTCCTTGGTCACCATCCATGGGCCGATCGCGCCCGTGCGCGGAAAGTTCTTGCCGGCGGTGAATTGCGTGGTGTGTCGCTGCCAGTCGCGGATCGAAATGTCATTGAAGCAGGTGTAGCCCGCGACATGATCCAGCGCGTGCGCCTGATCGATGTAGCGGCCGCCCTTGCCGACGATCACCCCAAGCTCACACTCGTAGTCAACCGCAGTCGAGATTCTGGGAATCCACGCGGGCTGATCGTGCGCAACCAGCGTGTCGGTGAAGCGCAGGAAGATGGTGGGATATTCAGTCTTCGTACGGCCCATCTCCTTCTGATGATCGGTGTAGTTCACTCCGACGCAAAAGATCTTGCCGGTGTTGGGAATCACCGGGAGGAACTGGGCGACCTGAAGCGGCATCCAGTCTTTGCCCGTCTCGATGAAGGGCGAGAGGCCGTCGTGTCCGTTCCCCGCGAGAAGCGCCTTCAGATCCGAAAAGCGCGCGCCGAACTTTGGGCTGAGGTCGACGAGGCGCTCGCCGGTGACTCCCCCGAACGTCGGCACGCCGTCTTTGATGAAGGACGCCAGTTTCATCGCATTCCTCCTCGATTCGAGCCGCCGATGGAGGCGGAAAGGAGATCCTAACGCGGGCCGACGCCCGGCCGACTATTGCAGGCGGAAGCTGAGGCCGAACGTGGCTCCGATGCGCTCATTTCCATTGTTGGAGAACTGGCCGGTCTGGCTGAGGCCGAACTGGCCGGCGATTGCTTTCTGATACGCGGTCTCGGCGTACGCCTCGAGGTTGCCATGGACGCGCACCCGCACGCCCGCCGGTGCCGTCACATAGAAAACATTGCCGACGTTCTGATAGACGCTGTTGTTGATCTGGTTGTTCTGGTTTCTGCTTCCGGTGCCCGTGCCGATCGGGGTTTGTCCGCCGCCGATCGCCGAACCATTGCCCACGTTGGCAGCGCCGTAGTACGCGCCAGCGCCGATGTAGCCGTAGACCCGATGACCGGCGCCGAACGAACGCAGGACCGTCGAGCCAATCGACGCTTGGAAACCAGACTGCGCCGAGTACCCGGCTCCCAGGGTCGGACGCAGAGTCCAGTTCTCCTTGAAGGTCCATCCGATGCCCATGCCGTTTTCAAGGCCGCGTCCCATGTTGAGCGCGACACCTCGGTCCTGCGCTGCGGCGAGACCCGGAAGAAGGAGGAGGGCAAACGCAAGGGCGGAGACGCGCATGGGGGGAACCTCGAACTGTGATTTTTGGGGGACAGGCCGCCGCTTGAATGTCCGATGCTCAGGACGATCTACGCGCGCGGACAGGATTGTCGACTAAGGCAGCAAGAAGGCTGCCATCAGAATCTTGCGCGGGTCTTAAGTGCTATGCCGATTCTTCAGCGTGTCGGTCACGTCGGCGAGCGACAGGCCTCGGGCGCGCAGCAGGACGGCCAGGTGATAGATGAGATCAGCCGCTTCACCGATCAGCTCCGCGTCGTCATCGCCCACGCCCGCGAGGGCCGTCTCGACGCCTTCTTCCCCGACCTTCTGGGCGATCCGTTTGGTTCCTGATTCGAAGAGCTTCGTCGTGTAGCTATCCGTCGGCCGACTCGTGGACCGCTCGGAGATCACGGCATCGAGATCGCTCAGGAAGTTCGATGGTGCCTTGGGGAAACAACTCGCGCGGCCCAGGTGACAGGTCGGGCCGTTGGGCTTGGCCTGGATCAGCAGCGCATCGCTGTCGCAATCTGTTTCGACACCGATCAGATCGAGGGTGTGGCCGCTGGTCTCGCCCTTCGTCCAGAGGCGATTCTTGGTGCGGCTCCAGAAGGTCACGTGGCGCGAGGTCAGGGTCGCGGTCAAGGCATCGCGGTTCATGAAACCGAGCATGAGCACGCGACCATTGGCGGCATCCTGCACGATGGCCGGAATCAGGCCGCCCTGCTTGTCCCAGTCGAGCTTGTTGATTTCTTCGGGCGACATTTAGCGCACCTCGATATTCTGCTCGCGCAGGTAAGTCTTAAGGGCGGGAATGGGCACCGCGCCCGAATGAAAGACACTCGCGGCGAGAGCCGCGTCCACGTCTGCTTCCTTGAAGACGGCGGCGAAGTGTTCCTTCGCTCCCGCCCCGCCCGACGCAACCAGCGGCACATGGCAGATGGCTCGCACCGCTTTCAGTTGTTCAAGGTCGTAGCCTTCGCGTGCGCCATCGGAGCCCATGCAGTTGAGGACCACTTCGCCGGCACCCAGGGTTTGAACCTCCGTAACCCAGTCGAGCGTCCGCTTCGCCAACGCCCGCGTCCTGGTTGGATCACCCGTGTATTGACGCACACGCCATTCGCCATCGGCATCGCGCAGAGAATCGATGCCCACTACCACGCATTGGACGCCGAAAGCGCCGGCCAGTTCGCCGACGAGTGCCGGGCGTTCGAGTGCCGGTGAGTTGACGGAGATCTTGTCGGCGCCGGAAAAGAGAACTGCGCGCGCATCGTCGACCGATCGGATGCCGCCGGCCACGCAGAAGGGAATGTCGATCAACTTCGCGACGCGTTCGACCCAGGCGCGATCGACGGAGCGCCCTTCGGGGCTCGCGGTGATGTCGTAGAAGACCAGCTCGTCAGCACCTTCATCCCGGTAACGAAGCGAGAGTTCTTCGATGCGGCCCATGACGACGTGGTCACGGAAGCGCACGCCCTTGACCACCTGGCCGTCTCGCACATCGAGACACGGAATGATGCGTCGACTCAGCATGCGAGCGCGTCCTTCAAGGTGAAGCGCTTCTCAAGCAGCGCGCGTCCGAGAATCGCGCCCGTGGCACCCGCGTTGCGAGCCGCGCGGATGTCATCCAGGCTGCGAACGCCGCCCGAGGCCTGGAGTTGGAGGGTCGGAAAATCCGCCGCGACTTTCCGATAGAGGTCGATGTTGAAGCCCGACAGCATGCCGTCGCGCGAAATGTCCGTGCAAAGCACATGGCGCAGACCTGCCTCGGCGTAGATGGTCAGAAGTTCTTCCAGCGTTCGCTTTGTAACCTCGGTCCAGCCTTTGATGGGCAGGCGCCATTCGCCTTGATCGTCCTCTCGGGCATCCAGCGCGAGCGTGATGTGGTCCGGGCCGAAAGTCTTCAGCCAGGTCGTGACCAGTTCCGGTTCGCGGACCGCCAGTGTTCCCACCACCACTCGTTCAGCGCCTGCTTTCAGGATCGCGTCCACATCCGCCTTGCTTCGCACGCCGCCCCCGGTCTGAACGAGCAGAGGTGTCTGTTCGCGGATCTGCGCGACCAGCGCGCTGAGCGTGTAATGGCCAATGCGCGCGGCATCGAGATCGACAAGATGCAGCAGCACCGCACCGTCGTTCCCGTACTCCCGAATCGCCTCGATGGGCGAGTCGCCATAGATCGTTTGGCGCTCGTAGTCGCCCTGATTCAGGCGGACCACGCGACCGTTACGCACGTCGATGGCAGGGATGACGGTGAAGGTCATGAGATGGCCAGGAAGTTCTTGAGCAGTGTTGCGCCTGCTGTGCTGGAGCGCTCGGGATGGAACTGAGCGCCCATCACCAAGCCCTTTGCGACCACGGCGCTGAATGCCTCGCCATGAGTGCACGACGCGATCGTGTCGCTCGATGGTTGCGCCGCGTAGCTGTGCACGAAGTACACGGAGGTGTCGCTCAGGCCGCTTATCAAAGGATGCGTTGACGACGCGGATGCGTCGAGACGGTTCCATCCCATATGAGGCACGCGGATGCCGGGGCTTTTGGGAAGGAGTCGCACCGTGCCGCTCAGCAGACCGAGACATTCCGTGTCGCTCTCTTCAGACCGCTCGAAGAGAAGCTGCATGCCAACGCAGATTCCGATCAGTGGCTGGGTCAGTTTTGGGATGACCTTATCGAGACCGTTCTCGCGCAGCTTCGCCATACAGACGGCCGCTGCACCCACGCCGGGCAGCACCACATGACTGGCGTCACGAATCGTGTTCCAGTCAGAGGTGACGGGCGCTTCGACATTAAGGCGCGCGAACGCAGCCTGAACCGAACCCAGATTCGCGCCACCTGAGTCGAGGAGCACGACGCGAGGGGTCACAGAGTTCCCTTGGTACTCGGCAGATCGACGCCTTCGCGTCGGATCGCCTGACGCAGCGCGCGCGCTACCGACTTGAAGCACGCCTCCACCATGTGATGCGCGTTCTCGCCCCGTACGGTCAGGTGAAGGTTCAACCCCGAGGTCTCGCAAAGAGAGTGGAAGAAGTGCGGCACCAGTTCCGTGTGCAGGCCGCCGACGCTTTCGCGCGGGAAAGCCCCGTCGAAGACGAAGTAAGGACGCCCCGAGAAGTCGAGCACGGCGCTCGCCTGTGTCTCATCCATCGGTAAAGTGAAGCCATAGCGCCCGATGCCGCGTTTGTCGCCGAGCGCCTGCTTTAAAGCAGCACCCAGAGCGAGTGCCGTGTCTTCCACGCTGTGGTGTTCGTCAATATGGAGATCGCCCTTGCACGTGACTTCCAGCGCGAAGCCTCCGTGCTTGCCAAGCTGTTCGAGCATGTGATCGAAGAAGCCGAGGCCGGTCTTGATCAGGGGCTCGGCGACCAGATCAAGATCGACCGCGACCTTGATCTTTGTCTCCTTGGTCGAGCGCTCGACGATCCCGATACGCGGAGCGTCGACCAGCGCATGTGCGATCTGCGGCCACGAGTAGTTCTTGGGACCGAGCTTGAACCCGCGTACGCCCAGGTTCTGCGCGAACTGCATGTCGGTATTGCGGTCACCCACCATCGCGCTGCCCGCAAGGTCGATCGAACGATCGCGCAGATAGTGCATGACCATGCCGATGCCCGGCTTGCGCGTGGGTTTCAGGTCTTCGAGGAAACTCTCGTCGATCAGGGTCTCCCGGAAATGGAGTCCCTGGGAATTGAGGATCTGCATCAGCAGGTTGTGGGGGCCCTGGAAGGAATCCCGGGGGAAGCTGGCGGTGCCGAGACCGTCTTGATTGGAAACCATGACGAACTCGAAGCCCGCGTCCCGCAAACGGATGAGCGCCGGGATCACGCCGCTGACCAGCCGGAACTTGTCGTACGCGTCGATCTGGAAATCGTGAGGCTCCTCGATGAGCACGCCGTCGCGATCGATGAAGAGAATGCGGGTCATAGGGAATTCTCGCGGAGGGCTTCGATCATGGCCCGATTGTCTTCAGGACTGCCCACGCTGATCCGGACGGCGTCGCCGAGCTGGCTCATGTCGCGCATGTCACGCACCACGACTCCCTTGCCCAGTAAGCGCGCCAAGGCGGCGTCGGTGTCCTTGAAGCGGGTGAGAAGGTAGTTGCCCTCAGAGGGATAGACCGCGATCACGCCTTCGATCTGCTTGAGTTGCTTGAACACCGCGTCGCGTTCTTTGATGGTGAGGGTCACCCGTTCACGAGCCTGATCCTGGGCGGCTGGGGAGATCGCGGCAAGAGCCGCTGCGGCGGAGGGTGCTGGAATGGGGTAGGGTGCCGCTAGGCTTCGCAAGATGCGGATCACGTCGGCGTCGGCCAGAACCGCGCCGATTCGCGCGCCTGCGAGCGCGTACGCCTTCGACAGCGTACGAAGGAGAATCAGGTGCGAGAACTCGCTCAGCAGCGACGTCGCGGCGCCGATGGACGAGAACTCCGCATACGCCTCGTCCATGACCAGAACCGCCTTGCCGTCGAGGGCCTTGGCGAGCTGACGAATCTGTTTGTGGCTCAGAGTCTGGCCGGTCGGATTCGCGGGCGATGAGAGGAAGACCACGCGGACGTCGCCATGCGCCACGATGTCCTCGACGGCTATGAGGTCGAGCGAGAAGTTCGCTCCGTCGTCGTCGAGCGGAACCTCCACGAGCGGTGCATTCTGGATGCGCGCGGCGACCGCATACATTCCGAAGCACGGAGGCGCCGTCAGGACGCCATCCATGCCGGCGCGGCAGAACGTGCGCACGATCAGGTCGATGCCTTCATCGCTTCCTCGAGTCACCAACACCTGGTCTGCGGTGACGCCGTAAAGCGCGGCCATCTGATCTTTCAGCTGGGCCGGTTGCGGTTCGGGATAGCGATTGAGGCCCAGTCCGGTGTCGCCAAACGAGGCCCACGGACTTTCATTCGCATTGAGCCACACGTGTCCGGAGCCCCTGGCGCGGCGCGCTGACGCGTAGCCCGCGAAGGTGCGAAGGTCCGGCCGGACGAGATCGAGAACCGATGTCATGACTGTGACTCCAATCGGCGGACCACCGCCTGGGCGTGTGCTTCGAGACCTTCCGCGCGCGCCAGCGTGACAGCGCAGGGCCCGATGGCGGCGAGGCCTTCGCGCGTGGCGGATTGCACGCTGATGCTGTTCTGAAAACTTGCGACGCTGACTCCGCTGTACGCCCGTGCCGCGCCGTTGGTCGGAAGGACGTGGTTGGTGCCGGAGCAGTAGTCGCCGAGAGACTCCGGCGTGAGTGCGCCGAGGAATACGGAACCGGCGGCGCGAACGTTGGTCAGCGCTCCCTGAGGATCCTGAACGGAGAGGATCAGATGCTCAGGAGCGTAGTCATTGCTGATAGCGACGGCCTCGGCAATGTTGGAGACCAAGATGATGCGCGCGTGCTCGAGCGCCTGACGCGCGATGTCCGCCCTCGGAAGCGCCCTGAGCTGTGCGCCCAGTTGTTCGATCACCGAGGCGGTCAGCGGAGCGGAATCGCTGATCAGGACAACCTGTGAATCGGGACCATGCTCGGCCTGGGCGAGAAGGTCTGCCGCCACGAAGACAGGATTCGCTTGGTGGTCGGCGATCACCAGAACCTCGGAAGGGCCCGCAGGCATGTCGATCGCTGGTCCGCCCGCCATCGTGCTGACCTGCTGCTTCGCCAGCGTCACGTAGGAGTTGCCTGGACCAAAGAGCTTGTCGCAGGCGGGAATGGCCGCCGTGCCGAACGCCATGGCCGCGATCGCCTGAGCGCCGCCGACTTTGAAGACACGCTTGATGCCGCACAGCCTCGCCGCCATGAGCACGGTGGGGTCGGCGCGCCCGTCCTTTCGTGGAGCGGTGCAGAGCACGATCTCCTCGCAGCCGGCCAGACTCGCGGGGACGCCGAGCATCAGGGCGGTGGAAGGCAACGGGGCAGAACCCGCGGGCACGTAAAGGCCGACACGCCGAATCCCTCGAAGGATGCGGCCACACGAAACTCCAGTAGCCGTCTCCACTTCGAACTCTCTGGCCATGCCGGCCTGGTGCCAGATCAGGAGACGCTCGCGCGCCTTGGTCATGGCGGCCTTTACGTCATCGGCGACCGCGTGTTCCGCTTCCGCGAACTCCGCCTCCGTGACCTCGAGTTGTTCCAGCACGACGCCGTCGAATTGTTGGGTGAACTCACGGAGCGCTTCATCCCCGCGTGACTTCACGGCGCCCACGACGTCGCGGACGGTGGCTTCCATTTGGGACGAGGTCGCGCTGATGGGTCGCCTTAACGCCGCGATTCGTGTGGCCGCGTCGAGGTCGTTCCACGAGAGCGTCGGGAGGCTCATCGTCATTTCGAGGCGCTCCGTTTGGCGGCGATTGAAACCGCACGATCCGCGGCCAGGCGATACCCCCCCGCGCCGAAGCTGAGGCATCGCGCGATCCGTCCGATCGTGGTGACGCTCACTCCGGTTCGGTCATGAATCTCGCGGTAGGGCGCGTCCTTAAGCAGCAGCGGCACCACCCGCCACCGATCGGCGATGGCTTCGATCTCGGCCGGGGTGCACAAGTCATCGAGAAAGCTCCGAAGCTCGGCCGGAGTGCGCATCGACAGAAGCGCATCCAGCAGCGGCCCCACGGCTTCGGCGGGCTTGTTCTTTCCGACCCGTTGGAGAATGACCCGTTGTTTCACTGCGCTATTGTAATAGCACGTTATTACATTAGCGAAATCGGGGCTGGAGGAGAACCGTTCGATCGGAGCGTGGCATCGGGTTTTTTCCAGGCGGAAGCCGTAGGATTCCCATCGCGAAGACGTTGGCCGCTGCCCCCTTATTCCGAGTGACTCAACCCGCCCTCATGACCTCAACATGCCTGCCGTCTCCCACAGCACTTGCGCCCACGTTCGAATTCAAGCAGTTTTATCTCGCCTGCCTGGCCCAGGCGTCCTACCTGCTTGGGTCGAATGGGGAGGCGGCCATCGTCGATCCCCGCCGCGACGTCAGTGTCTACATCGAAGAAGCGAAGGCCCGCGGCCTGACCATCCGTTACGTCATCGAGACGCATCTCCATGCCGACTTCGTGAGCGGACACAAGGAGCTTTCGGAGCGGACCGGCGCGCCGATCCTGATCTCGCGTAAGGCAAACGCCCTGTATGAGCATCGCGGGGTGGACGACGGTGACGAAGTGCGCGTCGGCGCGTTGTCGCTCCGGATCCTTGAAACGCCGGGTCATACGCCGGAGAGCATCTCGATTCTGGTGACGGACACCAGCGTTTCCGAGATGCCGCGGATGGTTCTGACCGGCGACACCTTGTTTATTGGCGACGTGGGCCGCCCCGACCTGTTAGGGAGCAAGGGTCTGACTGCGGACCACATGGCGGGTCTGATGTACGACTCCCTTCACACGAAGCTCCTTCCGCTCGCCGATGATGTTCTTGTCTATCCGGCCCACGGCGCTGGATCCCTTTGCGGCAAGAACCTTTCGAAGGAGACGTTTGCGACGATGGGGACTCAGCGCGCGACGAACGTCGCCTTGCAGCCCATGTCGCGCGACGAGTTCATCCGCTTTCTCACCGCTGATGCGCCCGAGACGCCGCGCTACTTTCCGATGGACGTTGAGATCAACCGCCAGGGGGCGGCGAGTCTGGGCCGGGAATCGGCGCCTGAGAGCCTGACGGTCGAGGCGTTTGTTCAGCGCAAGGAAGAAGGCGCCGTGATTCTCGATGTCCGCCCCTCGGCTGACTATGCGATTGCCCATATTCCTAGGTCAATGAATATTGGTCTCGGCGGACAGTTCGCGTCCTGGGCGGGAACCTTGCTCGATCCTAAGCGCGACATTCTGATCGTGGCTGAGAGCGAATCAGACGCGCTTGAAGCGCGCACGCGTCTCGCCCGGGTCGGACTCGAACGAACCGTCGGGTGGCTGGCGGATGGCATGAATGCGTGGAAGGCCGCGACGCTTCCTGTCGAAGCGATGCAACAGCTCACCGTTTTCGAGCTTCATGCGCTGCTCACCAATCCAGGTCCCCGCTCGGCCCGTCCGGTTCAGGTCGTGGACGTGCGCCGCAACGGTGAATGGCAGGCGGGTCACATCGCGGGCGCGCTGCACGCGCCGCTCCATCAGCTTGAGGACCACGCCGCCTACCTCGACCCCACGATCCCGACTTACGTGATGTGCGGCGGAGGCTACCGTTCGGTGATGGCCACGGAGATCCTTCAGGAAATGGGTGTCCGTCAGGTGATCGACGTGAAGGGCGGCATGGCGGAGTGGAACGCTCAGGGCCTGCCCACCGTCACGCCGTGAGTCTTCTCCTTGCGTCGGGCCGCGGGCGGCCTACTTCGAAACGTGGCGCTCGATACGCTCCATCCGCGCCAACATCTGAGCGCTCTGGATGTCGAGCTTCTCGTGAAGCTGCGCGATCTCCAGTTCGGCCTTCAGGTTCACCTCGTACTCGATGTCTGAGCGGATCTTGTCTTTCGCGACCTGACGGCTCTGGCTCAGCAGGACGAAGACGGAGAGCACGATCGCTTCAAGCGACACCGTCATGGTGAGCAGGCCGTAGGGAAAAGGGTCGAAGTTCGTGATCGGTCCAAGCGCAGCCACGGTGGACGCCCAGCGGGTATTGAGCATGATCCAGAAAAAGAACCACAGGAGGTGAAGGAACAGGAAGGTCAGGCTGCCTGAGAATTCGGCAATCCAATCGGCCACTCGCTGGACGGAGGTTCTCGTGTCTTCGACTTCCTGGTTGACGTTGCGTGAGGCAGTCTGGCGGAGCAGCCCGGCCGTCTGACGCAGGCGACGGCCCATGGCCGCGAGCAGATCAAGGGCGGCGGTGGGATGGCGGCGGAGCAGCGCGTCCAGGTCATGACGGTCGACCCGGATGGCCTCGATGTCTTCCTTGACGACGACGGAGGCCGTCCGCGGTCCGGCGTCGAGAAGAGAAATCTCGCCGAAGAACTCACCCTTGGTCAGGGTTTCGAGAACGATGCGCTGACCGGTGGTGTCTTTGAAGAAGACTTCG
>JBDSLN010000357.1:0-2647 GCA_039916365.1 Vicinamibacteria bacterium | reverse complement strand
CCCGCGCCGTCGATGAGATAGACGTCGTTGTAGGTCGTGTCGTAGTCGATCATGCGGCGATACGGAGTGTCGTCGAAGCCCACGGAGAGCGAGCCGTCATCTGAGAACACGGCTGATCGCAGAGTCGTGTCCGCGACCTGCGTATAGCGCTTGTCGGCGATCTGATAAACGCCTCGATAGGTGCGGGCGCGATCCGAGGCGGCGCGAATGCGTTGCATCGGCTGGACCATGTCGTCCTTGTAGTTCCAGATATCAACGACGACCTTCTCGTCGGCCGGCGTGTCGTCAGACTCCGTCTTCGGCGCCGTCTGGGGAGGGCCGGTGGGAATGAAGAGACGGCTCCCGTCGCGCGAGAACGCCAGCGCACCCTTGTCGGACACCGCGAGGGTCGCCGGGAGCCCCCTCGTGGAGGAATCAACCGCGACAGTCGCGGCAGCGGGTCCGCGATCCCACAGGTACGCCTTGAAACGCAGCGCCTTCGCGCCCGCCGCCACCTCATCACGGTCGCTCACAAACACAGCACTCTTCTGCTGGCGATCCCAGGTGACCTTGAGATATCGACCCGGGCCGGAAGCCAGCGCCCACGGCGTTTCCTGACTAGCGCCTGCGTTCATGGCGAACACGCCGTTCTCCGATTCGGTCTTCGACGACACCGCGTAGAGAAGCATCTTGCCGTCCCGCGCCACGGAGTATTCCATCACGCTGGGAAACGTCTTCTCCTGACTCGACATCAAGTCGCGAACGACGAGGTCGGTGCCGTATTCCTTGCGCGTCACGCCTGGCTTCGCCGGTGGCGGTGGCGGATCCTTGGATTCCTTCGCGTAGGCGATCCATGCTCCAGCCTTTGAAGGGATCTGCACACTCTTCACCGAGGCGACCGGAGTCGAAGCAAACGTCGTGAGGTCGACAATGACCAGACCGCCCTTCGGCATGTCCTCCGGCTTTTTCTTTTCCTTCTTGGCCTTGTCGGTGTCGGCTTTGAGCGGATAGGTCGTGGAGATGACGTACTTGCTATCCGCCGTGAAGGAGATGCGGACATTGCGCACGGGAACCGGGGCGTCGGGATTCGCATCGGGATCGGGCAACGGAGGAGGAGGCAAGGCACCCACGGAATAGGTCTGCTCCTTCCCCGTCTTCAAATCCCGCACGATCAGATCGCCATCGCCATCCTGAGGCATGTAGGAGTAGGCGAAGTAACGGCCATCGCGAGAGAGAACCGGAGTGGCGATAGAGCGCCACGCATCGTAGTCGCGATGAGCCAGCGGACGCTTGGTGAGGGCAATCGACGTCGGAGACGCAACAGCCGGTTTCGCGGCTGCCGTCTGAGCGGACGCCCAGGAGCCAGCGAGAAGAGAAACGGCCGCGGCACGGACAAGCAAGCGAAGGTTCATGACAACTCCTGGAGGGTTTGAAACGCAGACGGACTATTGGCTGCTGCGACTCTACGGAAGTTTGCGGACCGTGACGGTGGTTCCGGCAGAAGCGATTTCCTTTTCGCCTTTTCGGAGGACGACATGGACGATGTGCGAACCGGGGCGGTGGAAGCTTTGCTCTTCGTTGAAGACGCGTTCGATCTTGGTTTCGCCCGCCTTGAAGGGCGGGCACTCCGTTTCGTTGAGGCTCGCGTCTGCCTGCTCCTCCCACTCCCATTCGGTGGTCAGGCAGTAAAGATCCTCGCTGTCGACGCCACCGGTCAGCACCGCGCGGAACGTGAAGACGGTTTCAGTCGTGCCGACGCTGGGAAAGCCCTTGACCGAAAGCTTCGGCTTCGCGGCCGCGTTGACCTCACTTGAAATCAGGGGCAAGGCGAGGGCGAGAAGTGAGGCGGCGGCCAGAGCGAGACGGAGTTTCATGGCCGCAAAGCCTACACGGAGAGGCGAAGGAGAGGCGGACCGGCGTTCGTGCGGAAGAACGCCGCTTGGGGATAATCGAAGCGCTGCCGGTAGGCGCGTTCCCACTCCGTCGAAAAAGCGTCGGCATCAGAGCTATTGACGAGAGCCCAGACACTCCCTCCAAAGCCCGCTCCAAAAGCGGATGCTGCGTGCGCGCCGAGCGACCGTGCCGACCGTGCGAGCGCGATCGTTTCAGCGACCTGGTTGCTCAGTCCTTTCTCTGCGCCTCCCTGCGAGCGATCCACGAGGTCGCCAAACGTTTTGAGATCCTGCCGGGACAACGCAGCGAACGCCTTCGGGATGATGAGAAACGTTTCGTCGAAGAACTGGTCAAAGCGCGCGAGCAGATCAGCGTGTTCGAAGTCGCCGCGCGGAATAGAAAGAGCTCCGCGGATCCGCCCGGGCGCGTCCGAAGATGATGCGGCTGCTTCATACAGAGTCGCGTCATCACGGCTTGTCGCCACGCGCCACGCATCGAGGACGGCGCCCGACAAGCCGGCGGCCCGGTTGTAGGCAGCGCGAGCGCTGCCGGTCTTCTGCGCGATGACGCCGCTCACGCCAATCACGAACGTCACATCCCGCGGCAGCTCGGCGGCGCCCTCGTACCTCGCCGGCGCGTAGGCGAACTGACAAACGCGACCGGCTTCGCTCGCCAGAATCGCGGTGTGATCCTGGCTTCCACCCGAGACCCCTACTCCGGATTCGCCTCCGAACTGACGGAACGGCCGGCCGCTCTCAACGCTTCCCAGATAGGC
>JBDSLN010000356.1:0-9614 GCA_039916365.1 Vicinamibacteria bacterium | reverse complement strand
TATTCATGTGTGTCTCCAAGAAGAAAAAACGAAGTTGCAGACAGCATTGCAGCAATTGGCACAAACCTGCAAACGGCCATCCCGGCCGATTGGAATTCAGACGCCCGCGAACGAAACGTCTTCGAACACGAGGGTGGGCGTGCGCAGCGGCGAATACTCATATGGATCGTTGCCGATCCCGACGAGACGCTTCCACAGATCGAGCTGATTGCCTGAGATATTCATCTCGGCCACCGGCTCGGCGATGGCGCCGTTTCTGATCATAAAGCCCTGGATGCCGAGCGAATAGTCACCCGTGGTCCCGTTCGAGTTGCCGCCGAGGAAGCCCGTGACCAGAACGCCTCCCCCCGCATCGGCGATCAGTTGTGCCTGCGTTTTCGGTCCAAGCTTCCAGGACAGGTTCGAAGTGCCCGCCGTGGTGGGCGCCATCTTCAGCTTCTTGCCGTAGTAAGTGTCCACGTAGAAATTCCGCAGCACGCCGTCCTCAAACACCGGCATGGTGCGCGAGGAAATACCTTCGCCGTCGAAATGGCGCGACCCGAACGCCTTTGGGATCAACGGATCGTCGGTCATGTGAAGAAGGTCGCTGCCGATCGTCTCCCCCGCGCGGCCCTCAAGAAAGGAGCGTCGCTGCTGAATAGAAGACGCGGAAAGAGGAGCCAGGAGCGCTCCCACCATTCGACCGGACGATCGGTTGTCGAGAACCATGGTCATGATCTTCGTCTCGGCTTTGGTGGACCCGAGCCGCGCGAGCGCACGTTCGGCGGAGGCGTGTCCGACGAGTGCTGGATCACCCAGATCCTTTACGAAGCGTCCGCCCGAGAAGTCTCCGTCTTCCGGGCGACGCCCGTCGGTGTCTTGAACGGTGACGCTGCCGGAGAGCCAGAACGATGTATCGATGCGCTCGCCTTCGAAGCCGTTCGACGTGACGCGAAACATCTCGGAGCGTGAATCACTGACCGACGTCGTGACAGAGAGGATCTTGTCTGCGCCCTTGCCTGCACGCGCCGCGACTTCAATGGCCTGGGCGAGATCCCGTCGCTTTTGCGCGGTGAGCGAACCGTAGTCCGCATCCGCGAACTGAAGATCGATCGTGGGACGATCGGCATAAAGCTTCGGATCGGGCAAGGTGCGCAGCGGATCCGCGGAAAGAGTTCGCGTCATCGCCACGGCATCGGCGATGAACGGCGGAATCGCCTCGGGTCGAAGATCGCTCGTGCTCACGGACGCGAACCGGCCGTCGACATAGAGACTGAGTGCCAGACCGCGAGTCGTCGACTCGGTGACCTGTTCGATCTGCCCGTCGCGCCACTGCACTCCAACTTCGCGCACCTTCGCGACGCGCGCCGCCACTTCCTGCGCGCCTGACGTCTGCGCTGATTTGACGGCGTCGCGAGCAATCGCCCGGAATTCCTCGTTGACGGTTTCTTGAGCGCTCATGAGTTGTGGGCTACGCCTTGTCGGCGCGCCCGCCGACCGTGATCGACGCCACGCGCACCGTTGGAATTCCCTGCGACACGGGCACGCTCTGTCCATCTTTACCGCAGGTCCAGCCGCCCTGATCGATCGTCAGATCGTCGGCCACCATGTCGATCTGTTCGAGAACCTTTGGACCGTTCCCGATGATGTTGACGTCCTTGATCGGACGCGTCAGCTTGCCGTCTTCGATCAGGTAACCGTTTTTCACATAGAAGGTGAAGTCACCCGCGCCGATCTGAACCTGGCCGTTGGTGAAGTTGGTGCAGTACAACCCCTTCTTCACCGAAGCGATGATCTCTTCCTTCTTGTGCGGCCCGGGCAGCATGTAGGTGGAGCGCATACGCGGCATCGGCGGATACTGATAACTCTCGCGGCGGCCGTTGCCCGTAGGCTTGACGCCGTAGTGCTTGGCCGAGATCGTGTCGTGAAGGTAGGTGGTGAGCACGCCGTCTTCCACAAGGTTGGTGCGGCCGACCGCGTTGCCTTCATCATCAACGTTGATCGAACCGCGGGCGCCCTCTTCGGTGCCTTCATCGACTACGTTCACGAAAGGATTTGCGATCTTCTTACCAATCTTGTCGGCGTAGATTGACGTGCCCTTGCGGTTGAAGTCCGCTTCCATGCCGTGGCCGATGGCCTCATGGAGCAGGATGCCCGAAGCGCCAGCCCCCAAAACGACCGGCATCTCGCCGGCTGGCGCCTGCACTGCATCAAACAGAATCATGGTCCGATCAACCGCTTCCTTCACCATGAGATCGAGACGTTCCTTGGAATAAAAGGACATGTCCTTGCGCGCGGCGACGCCGTACGTGTTCTGCTCGCGCTCGCCATTCTTCTCGGCGACGCAACTCAGATACAGCAACGTCATGGGCTGCATATCTTCGACGATGCGGCCGGTCGAGTCGGCAATGAGAATCGCCGACATCTCGTCGCCGAAGGTGATGTTGACCTTGCGGATCGCGTCGTTCATCGAGAACGTCCGATCGTTGAGACCCGTCAGAAGTGGGAGCTTCTCTTCCGGGCGGACATCATCCCAGCGGCGCTGCGTCGCATAGCGCGACGGCAGGCCCGTGGTGACGTGGAAGCGCTGCGGCGTCTCACGCTGGGATCCTTCGGCGATGGTGGCGGCCGTGCGTGCGGCCTCACGAATGCTTTCAAGGCTCAGGTCTTCGGTGAACGCATAGCCCGTCTGATCGCCTTTGACCACGCGAACGCCAACGCCAAGTTCCGTGCCCTTGAAAGCGCGGTTGACCGAGCCGTCTTCGAGAATGAAGTTGTGGGCGACCCGGTGCTGGAAGAACAGGTCGGCGTAATCGCCGCCCTGGGAGAGAGCGGACGACAGCGCTTCACGAATCAGTTTTTCGTCGACGCCGAAGCTCGAGAAATACGACGGTCCGAAGGTCGGTCCATCGAGCTTTTGCTGTGGCTGGAGAGATTTATTCATGGATCAGGCACGTTTTCGAGGTGGGGAAGTCTTGAGGATTATGTCGACGAATAAGGTCGAGAGGCCGATGCCGCTTCGGTAGTCGAGGGCTTTGGCCAGATCCTTCGCCGAGACCAGCTTCCTGATCGTTGGATCGGCGCTCGCCACCTGCTGGAACGTCGTGTTATCGGCGCATGCGAGACGCGACAGCGCGAGCACATGAGCGTGCGCGGTGTCACGGCCCATCTTCTTCGCGAGCGCCATCATCACCGCTTCCGACAAGACGGTCCCGCCCGAGCGATCGAGATTGCGCAGCATGTTCTCGGGTTTGACGATCAGCGTCTCCAGGATGCGCGCGAGCATTTCCAGTTGCGCTCCGAACAGAAGGGAAATCTCCGGACCGAAGGACCAAAGAGTCTCGCCCTGGCGGTGGTCGTCTTCCCATTCGCAGTGCACGTAGTCGAGGACGGCGGTGGCGCGCGCCTTGATCAAACGGAAGAGCATCATCACTGAGCCGGATGCGACGGGATTCAGCTTGTGCGGCATCGCGGACGAACCGACCTTGCCGATGCTGAACTCGGACAGCTCGTCGATGTCGGTCTGCTGATGGTTGTAGACCGCGGCCGCGATCTTCGAGAACGTGCCGGAGATGGACGAGAGGATCAGGAAGAATTCGGCGAAGCGATCCCCGGCGGTTTTGGTGGGGATCAGCGGGAAGCTCAGGCCGAGGCGCTTGGCGAACCGCTCCTGAATCTTCAGGCCGATCATTCCGGTGGCGGCCATGGTTCCCACAGCACCTCCGAATTCACAGACGAGAACGCGCTTCTCGCTTTCCTTCAGACGTTCGCGCTGCCGCCGCACTTCGTCGACCCAGACCGCGACCTTGTAGCCGAGCGTGATCGGAATGGCCTGCTGTCCGTGCGTGCGCGCGGCGATCAGGGTGTCGCGATGCTTCGCGGCGAGGACGACCAGCGCGCGTTCGATGCGATCGAGTCCCGCATAGACCACGGCATACGTCGCCTTGATCTGGAGAGCGGAGCCCGTGTCCATGATGTTCTTGGATGTAGCGCCCCAGTGAACCCACCGAGCGGCGTTTGGGGGAAGGGTCGCGCGCAGCGCGTTCACGAGGGGAAGAACGGGATTCCAGGTCTGGTCGAACTCGGCGCGCATCGCCTTCAGGTCGATGTCTTCCACCCGCGCTGCCTTGGCGATCACGCGTGCCGCTGACCTCGGAACGATGCCGACGTCTGCTTCCGCCATCGCGAGCGCGCCCTCGCAATCGAGCCAAGCCTGGATCATCGCTTCGTCCGTCCAGACCGCGCGCATGCCTTCGGAGCCGTAGCGGTTTTCCAGATAGAAGGAATCGAACGCGGTATTCCCGGGCCGGCGGCGTCGAGCGGGCGCGCCACGAGTCTTGGCAGACTTGGCTTTCATGGCGTGGCCGCGGCCGACGGCTTCGCGGCCTGCGGGAAGACCAGGCTCAACCCATAGCCAACGACGAACACTGCGACCGAGCCCACGACGTTCCACCAAAGGAAGTGAACCTTCGTGAAGGTGGCGACCAGCGCGACGCTGGCCATGCCGACGAACAAGGCGAGCGTCACGCCGGTGCCGCTCGCCTTCTTGGTCAACACCGCGAGCATGAAGACGCCGAGGATAGAACCATAGAAGTACGATCCGAATCGGTTGACCACCTCGATCGCGGAACCGAGCTTCCCTGCCTGCATCGCCACGAGGCACGCGAACATGCCCCACAGCACCGTGAACATGCGCGAGAGAAACATATCGCGCTCCTCCGTGCCGACGCCGCGGTAGCGCCGGACGAAGTCGATCATGGTGGTGGTGGCGAGGGAGTTGAGTTCGCCGGACAGCGCCGACATCGCGGCCGCGAAGATCACTGCGATGATCAGCCCGATGAGGCCGTGCGGGATCTGAGTCAGAACGTAGTGCAGGAAGATGTAGTTCACGTCGTTGTAAGACTCCGTGTGGGTGGCCGCCTTGTAGACCGTTGCGACGTTCGTGCGCGCCTTTGCGAAGTCGGCCTGCGCGGCCTGGTACGTCTGCTCGGAGGCGGCGGAGCGCGCGATACCCAGGTCGAGCGCGGCGCTGCGACGTGTTTCAAACGCCGCCTTGTACTGCGCCTCGGCGGCGGTCTTCTCGGGCGAATCCAGGGCAGCGAACTGCGCGCGCGCCGCGGAGTTGAAGAGCGCGGGAGGTTCCTGGAAGTTGAAGAACACGAACACGAGTACGCCGGTGAGCACGATGATGAACTGCATCGGCACCTTGAAGAAGGCATTGAAGAGCAGCGAGAGCCGGCTTTGCATGAGCGACGATCCGGAAAGGTAACGCTGTACCTGGCTCTGGTCGCAACCGAAGTACGACAACATCAGGAAAAGACCACCGATCAGGCCGCTCCACAGTGTGTACGGCGTTTCCAGCGACGTGTCGAGGTTCGTGGCGTTGAGCCGACCCGCGGTTTGCGCGATGGCGAGAGCGCCTCGGAACGACACATGCTCCGGCAGGTTGTGAACCGCCATGAAGAAGCAGGAGAAGATGCCGGTCCACACGACCCCCATCTGGACGACGTCGGTCCAGATGACCGCCTTGTTGCCGCCCTTCATGACGTAGAGCATGGTCGAGCCTCCCATCACCAGGATGGTTAGAGGCTCCGAAAGACCGAAAAGCGTCGAGAGCACGAGAGACGGCGCGTACAGCGTCACCCCCATCGCCATGCCGCGTTGGAGCAGGAACAGCAGGCTCATCAGCGTGCGCGTCTTGAGATCGAATCTCTGCTCCAGATACTCGTACGCCGTGGTGACTTTCGCCCGGTAGAAGAACGGCACCAAGGTCATGCAGAGGATGACCATCGCGAAAGGCAGCGCGAAGTAAACAACGAGAAAACGCATGCCGTCGTTGTAGGCCTGGCTCGTGGTACCGATGAGCGTGATCGCAGAGATCTGCGTGGCCATGACGGAGAGACCCACGGCCCACCACGGCATCGAACGGCCGGCGAGGAAGAAATCGTCAACCTTGCGATTTCCGCGCCCGACCCAGTAGCCGAAGGAAACGATGCAGACGAGATAGACGGAGAGGACCGTCCAGTCGAGTGTCGACATTCTTTACGTGTCTACCTAGTAAGGGAAGCGGGAGAAGGCGTAGACGAAGCCGATCATGAGCACGATCACCACGACGACTGCGGTGTAGATGTTGCGCCACGTCCCGAACAGAGGGACGGCGCCTGAATCGGAGTTTTCGTCAGCCTGCGACATGAAGGCGCGATGTTACCTGCGAGGGGTGAGATGCCATTCCGGCAAGCGCGCGTGCGAGATGGACAACCAAGCGTCGGTTTCCTCTACAATTCGCGTCGGGAAAATCATGGTCACTGGCTTCAACACCGACGTCAAGTACAAGGGCGTGACGTATCACGTCCAGACCGAAGACAAGGGTCCGACCACGCCGATGATTCTCACGCTCATCTACAAGGGCGGCGAGATCCTGGGGGCCAAGCGCTTCCACTACAAGGACGTTCCGGAAGCCCAGGACGATAAGGGCCTCGCGAAACAGATGGAAGACATCCACGCCGCGACCATGAACGAAGTGAAGCAGGGTCGTTACGCCCCTCAGGACGACAAGGCCGTCATCGAAGATCTGTCGCTCGACCAGCTGGTGCTTGCGTATCTGGCGTCCCGCGCAGCTTCAGCTCCTGCGCGCTGACGTTCGTCCGGCTGACCGCTTAGAGTCGCTTCATGAGCGACGACCTCAGGACGATCGGGATCACGGTCAACGGAACTGCGTCGACCTGCCCGGCGCGCCTGACGGTGGAAGGCCTGCTGCAGCATCTGAATCTTCCGGTGGGACGCGTGGCGGTGGAGCGGAACCGGGAAATCGTGCGGCGGGATCAGCGTGAAACCGTTCTGGTTCAACCAGGCGATGTCTTCGAGATCGTGACCTTTGTCGGCGGCGGATAGCCCGGTTCGATAGGACCCCTCCGAGGC
The DNA here is from genome assembly GCA_039916365.1 of Vicinamibacteria bacterium. Classification (GTDB taxonomy): domain Bacteria; phylum Acidobacteriota; class Vicinamibacteria; order Fen-336; family JAGNNV01; genus JAGNNV01. The sequence continues at coordinate 2,717 of JBDSLN010000356.1, read as the reverse complement.
GTTTGATCAAACGCGCCTCAATTCGCTTTTTGCGTGGAGAGTCAGAGGCACACGGGCTAAGATCGTCAGCCGCTGGACTTCCGGAGGAGGATGTCGAACCATGCCTTATTTCGAACTCGATCCGTTGCTCAACAAAATGCTCGATTTCGCACCGGGCATTTCCGACCTGAACCTCTCGGTCGGGCGCCCTCCGCAGGTTGAGCTTGACGGCCAGCTCAAGGCGGTCGACTACATGGGTATCGACAAGCTCTCGCCCTATCAGACCGAGCAGATCGCCATGCGCCTGATCGCTGGCAAACGCGACGTGGCCGACAAGTTGGTGAAGACTGGCTCTACCGACCTTTCCTATTCGCTCTCCGGCCGCACCCGCTTCCGCGTGAACATCTTCGCCCAGCGCGGCACGTTCTGCGTGGTCATGCGCGTGATCCCCAGCAAGATTCCCACGATCGAACAACTCGGAATTCCTCCCGTGCTCGGTGACATCGCCCACGAGCGCAACGGCATCGTTCTCGTCACCGGTCCTACCGGCTCCGGCAAGTCCACGACACTCGCGGCCATCATTAACAAGATGAACCTCGAGAAGTCGATGCACGTCATCACTATCGAAGATCCGATCGAGTACCTGCATCCTCATCACAAGTCGACGATCAACCAGCGCGAAGTCGGCATGGATACCCAGACCTTCGCGCTCGCCCTGCGCGCCGCCTTGCGCCAGGCCCCCAAAGTCATTCTGGTCGGCGAAATGCGCGACGTGGAAACCATCTCAATCGCGCTCGAAGCGTCCGAAACGGGCCACTTGGTTCTCTCGACCTTGCACACCATCGACGCCGCCAAGACCATCGAACGCATCGTCGGCGTGTTTCCCAGGGCCGACGAGCGCCAGGTTCGTACCCGCTTCTCCGCGGCTTTCCGCTGGGTTGTGTCCCAGCGCCTTGTTCCGAAGATCGGCGGCGGTCGTATCGGCGTCTGCGAAATCCTGCGTTCGACTTCGCGTACGCGTGAGTACGTTCTGGAAGGCGAGCGTGACGGCAAGAGCCTTCACGACGCCATGGAAGACGGCGCCTTGGACGGCATGCAGACGTTCGACAACGAGCTCTATCGCCTGATCGGCGAAGGCATCGTCGATCGCGAACTTGCGTTGTCGTACTCGACCAATCGCACCAACCTGCAGCTGAAACTCGATACGCAGGGCGTGGGTGGCGACAAGGCCGATGAAGAAGCCAAGGGTGCGAAAGGTGCGGCCCTGGCCAAGGCCGCGGCCGCCAAGCCCACGGCCGCCAAGCCCACCGCGACTTCGGCCGGCAAGAAACCCGCTCCACCCAAGACGGACATGGACGATCTTCTCGAAAGGTAAAGCTGATGCAAGCCACCTGCTCTTCGTGTTCCAACGTCGTCACGGTCGACGAGAACAATCCCAAGCTGCCCGACGGTGCCTTCTCGGTCAAATGTCCGAAGTGCCAGACGCCGGTCCGATTTGCGGGGCGTGGTGCTACCAGGGCAGCCGCGGCCGCAGCACCTCAGCCGGTAGCCCCGAAAGCCGCCGCCACCGCGGCAGCAGTCGCACCGGTTGCAATGGCGCCGCCCCTGGTCCCGCTCAAGCCCACGGCCCTGCCTGGAGAACGCGCCGTGGTGGCGCTTGACGATCAGGAACGCGCCACAGAAATCGCGCAGGCCATCGGTCAGCTCGGCTACGAAGTCGACATCATGTCCGACGCGGACGGCGTCCGGGTCATCGAGCAGGGCGCGCATGTCATCGTGGTCATAGCCCGAACGGTGGCCGAGAGCGGATCGCTCACCGCCTATCAGCGTCTGTTCCTGGTCAACTCCGACATTCGTCGCGGATTCTTCCTGATCCTTGTGGGCGATGAGTACACCACCGGCGATGGCGTGCAGGCGTTCGTGGTGCATGGTGACCTCGTCATCGCCTCGTCGGACAGCGCGACCTGCGCTCCCACGCTTCGCGATCGCCTGATCGAACGCACGCGTTTGTTCCGTGCCTTCGTTGACTGCAAGCGTAAGAACGAGGCAGCCGCCAGCGCCTAGACCCGCGCGGCGGGTCCGTACACGCGCAGCGCATAGTCGCGCGCCATCCGCCTGGCCGAGAAGCGTGGCGCGATCGTCGCGATGGACGACTTCATCATGCGGATCCATTCGTCCGACGCGCCCGGCGATCGTCCGCCGAAGTAGAACGGAATCACCCGGGTTTCCAGTTCGCGATACAGCGCCTGAGCGTCGAGATGATCCTGCCTCTCCTCGATGCGGCCCTGAAGGGAGCTCGCGGCGTTTACCGCTCCTTCGCCCGGTTCTCCATCCGCGCTGACCATCGCCTCCGCCTCGCCGCCGTCGATGAGAAATCCATTCTCACCATTGAAGCCTTCGGCCCACCAGCCGTCGGCGATCGAAAGATTCAAGCCGCCGTTGATCGCTGCCTTCTGACCGGATGTTCCCGACGCCTCCAAGGGCTTGCGGGGCGTGTTGAGCCAGACGTCGACGCCTTGCACGAGCATGCGGGCCATGTCGATGTCGTAGTCCTCGAGGAAGACGATGCGTCCCGCCAGTTCACCGCGCGACATGAGTGCTAGCTGACGGATGTACTCCTGGCCTGCGCGATCGGCGGGATGCGCCTTGCCCGCGAAGATCATCTGCACCGGACGATGGGGATTGAGAAGCAAGGCCTTGGCGCGATCCATGTCCTGCATGAGCAGGACGGCGCGCTT
>JBDSLN010000355.1:0-4801 GCA_039916365.1 Vicinamibacteria bacterium | reverse complement strand
CCGGATGGCGATGAGTCGAAGAGCCCGAATATCGGGAATATTCGGGCTTCTGAGCGAAGAAGTCAGCCGGGATGCAGCGCTCGTCGAATGCCGGCAGACTTTCACCACGGGCTGCTAACGGGCAGGTCGAGGAAGCGCGCGCGCGTCGCGGGCGACGGGAGGGGACAGGCATCGAACCGGCCGAAGATGCGGTAGCGCCAGCGAGCGACCAGGTCGTAGACCGCGTTCCGCAGAAATCGCGGAAAGATACGCAGGGCGCTTGCCGCTCCATAGACGCCTCCCACGGACGCGATCGCGAAGAGCGCCGCATCGCTGCGCTCGAGAAGGGTGAGCGACGAGGGGGCAGCGTTGGCGTCGTAGTTTGGAATGGTGACCACCGTGGAGAGGGAGGTCGCGGACCGGCCATGGGCGTTGATGATCGTTGTTCCAAGTGCGCCCTGGAGAGCCGCGAAACGAATCTGATCGCGCCGGTCGATGCGGATCAGGAACTGCACGAAGTGATCGCAAAGGCCGCAGACGCCATCGTAGAGAACGAGATGAGCCACCGTTGCGGACGTTATCAAGTGCTGCTGTTTATGATCGACTCGATGAGTCGAAGTCTTCGTCATCCGGGGCGTAGCGCGGTTGTCACCGGCACGCTGGTCGCGCTCTTCGCCTGGACCGCGACGGCGCTGATTTCAGGTCAGGCGAAGGCACCATCAACAACGGTCGCAGCCCGCAAGGCAGCTCCGGCGCGCAAGGCCGCCACCGTTCTTCCGACCCTTCCGATTCATTTGCCAGGCGGACGCTTCACCATGGGGGGCGGAGAACGTCCTGAAGAGAATCCAGCGCATCAGGTCATCGTGAAGCCGTTCTCCATTGACGCGACCGAAGTGACCGTGGCCCGCTTCGGCAGGTTTGTCGCGGCGACGAAGTACCGAACGGAGGCGGAGAAGTGGGGATGGTCGGGTGTGTTCAGCCTGAAGGAACAGAGGTGGATGCCGGTCAACGGAGCCACGTGGCGCAACGCTCTGGGACCGAGCTCGGCGCCGTCAAAGGCGAACGATCCCGTGACTCACGTGAGCTGGAACGACGCCAAGGCGTTTTGCGCCTACGAGAAAGGCCGTTTGCCTACGGAAGCGGAATGGGAATTCGCGGCGCGCGGCGGAAAGAATGGTGAGACCTTTCCGTGGGGTGAGGACTTACGCCCTGGCGGGAAGCCTGCGGCGAACTGGTGGCAGGGCGAGTTCCCTACACGCCTGACCAAGGAGGATGGCTTCGCCGGCGTAGCACCCGTAGGAAGTTTCAAGCCGAACGGCTATGGCCTTTACGACATGGTTGGAAACGTCTGGGAATGGAATTCCGACTGGTTCGACTTCAACTACTACGGGAAATCTCCCGCCGACAATCCGACCGGCCCGGCTCAAGGCAAGGATCGAGTCATGCGCGGGGGGTCGTGGATGTGTTCGGAGAACTTCTGCCGGAACTTCCGCAATGCCGCCCGGTCTTTCTCGGCACCGGATAGCGGTCTCGACAATCTCGGCTTTCGCTGCGCCTACGACCTGACGAAGCCTTAGTCGGCTCACCGGGGGGAGTGCGTTGCGTGCGACACCAGCACGGGGCATTGAGGCGTACGGAAAGGCACCCGCCCGCTGTTCTTTATGCGGAATTCGCTTCGGTGGATTTCTAGGACGGTGGGACTTCGCGTCAACGCCGTTTCGTTGAACTTACAGTTTGGCCGCCAGTCGTTCCGCGGAGCGCAACGTCAGGGCAACGAACGTCAGCGTTCCGTTCGTGCATCCGCCGGTCGGCAGCGTCGGCGAACCGACCACCCATAGATTCGGATGGTCGTGCGTGAGGCCGTAGCTGTCCACGACACTCACCTTTGGATCTGTTCCCATCCGACACCCGCCCCCGGGGTGATCGAGGTAGTTGCTCTCGCTGCTGCTCAGAATCTTCCCGTTGTCGGCACGCGCCAGAGTCTCGAAGACGCCGTGGATGTGGGTGAGCGTCGATCCCCGTCGAGCTACGGTGGCGGCGTCGAGGCGATGTTCGATCTTCGGCAGCGGATCGCCGAAGCGGTTCTTCTTCGCGGGATCGAGCGTGAGGCGGGAATCGCGGTCGGGATGAACATCGTAGTAAGCGCGAACCCTTGCCACCGAGCGCTTCGTCCTTCCGCGCCAGTCGTTCATCACCGCGTCGCCGAACAGCACCTCACCCGCATCGTTCTTGAGCCGCGGGCCTTTTGAATAGGCGCTTTCCCACACGCGGAGGTCGTGACGCACATACGGTTTGCCCGCGGGGGCGCGGAAGAATTGCCGCGAAATCAGGCTGTGCTGCTCGTTCATCCCCGGGAAGAGAGAGGCATCAAGTTCGATGAACGCCGACGAGAACGAGTGACCCGTCATATATCGGCCAACCAGGCCCGAACCATTGGCGAGGCCGTCTGGGAATCGCGTGTTCGCGGACAACAGCAGCAGATGCGAACTCCACGCGTAGCCCGATGTCACGATGAACGTGCCGGCTTCGTAGGTGATGGGTTCGTCGGTCTTTCGATTGACCGCCTCGGCGCGGATGATGTGATCCTTCGTGTCATGCATGACGAGCTTGCGGATCTGCGTCTCGTCGTGAAGCTCGATCTTCTTTGCTTCGAGCAATCGCTCGAAGGTGAAATCGGGGGAGTAACGCGCGCCGGTCGGACAGATCTCGCACGTGTTACATCGCTTGCAGACGCCGCGCCCATCGTATTCACGCGTGTTCTTCGCCTGCGGTGTGCTGCCGAACGGAAGACCGCTCTTGTCGGCCCAGGCCTTCAGCACCTTAAGGTTGTGCGAGAGCAGCATCGGCGGCATCGGATATGGTGCTGATCGTTTTTCTTCCGCGATGGGAGAGGGTTCACCTGAAACCCCGAGCTGGCGTTCGGCGTCGCAGTAGTAGCGCTCAAGCTCCGCCCATTCAATCGGCCAGTCGGTCGCGAGACCGAACCTGGAGTGAAGGCGGGTGTCCTCCTCGGAAAAGCGGTTCGTGACGCCGCCCCAGTGCATCGCCGAACCGCCGACCGCCATGCTGCGGGAGATGATGCCTTCGGCCGACTGATCTTCGATGAAGTCGTGCGACCACGGATTCTCGCCATACGCGAGCCAGCGTTCACGTCGCGCTGCGCGCTCGTCGAAGTTGAAGAAGCGACGGCCGGCTTCGACGATGGTGACGCGCAAGCCCGGTTTTTTCTGGACCAGACGGCTCGCCATCTGCGCGGCGGTGATGCCGCCTCCTATGAGGAGGACGTCGCATTCATGCTTCTTCACCTGAAGGTCTCGCTTGAGAGCGCCTCCGGACGTTCATCCGAGCCTGGAAGTCCGCGGCACGTGTCCTTCCCGATCGCGGCGCGGTAACACAAGTCGTTGGCTTCGCTGCTTTCGAAGAAGAACGACATCAGATCGGTGGCGATATGGCCGCCGTTGGGCCGGCCCGGCAGCGCCTCAATCTTCGCGTTCGAAATGACTTCGTTGAGGATCGCGCGGCGATCTGCGATGGTCGCTTTTGCAAACGACCCTCCCCGGGTCATCGCGAGAGCGTCGAGAGCCTCGATCTGCGCGACGTAATGTCCGGCGGGTGACGAATCCGTTCGAACAATCCGCGTGAAGCCATAGCCGTGATCGCGATCGACGCCCTCCTTCCAGTCTCGAAGCCACACCGTGAAGTCGGTGACGACGCGCGCCCGGCCTTCCTCACCCAGCGATTCCGGAAGCACCGCTTCACCGATGGCCCGAAGTGGAACCGTTTGACCCAGAGGGAACGACGCGGTCTGCGCCCATGCCCGAACGCGTCCGAAATGAAGTACGCCCGCGATGGCCGCGACCGTCTCAAACCATGTGCGACGATTCATGTCGCGCACTCTACCCCGCCCGCGGACCGGCGGCGGTGGGGCTGCCTGAGAAGACAATTCGACCCATGAGACCGATCCAACCGGAATCCCTGCACCGGGCGCAGTTCGTAATCAGCGAAGCATTGCGACCCCGTACTTCGCGAAGATCGCGTCTGGCGTAACGAGCGTCAACTCCTCCACAAGGGCCTGCGCGACGATCATGCGATCAAACGGGTCCCAGTGAGGAGATCGTCTCGACCGACACCGCCGCCAACTCCATCGCAGTCGATGTCGCGTTGGCCCTGATGCGATCACTCTGGCGAGGGCTCGCCGATCAGCCGCCAGCGCGCGATGTAGTACCGGGTGACCTCGGCGGCCAGGTGGTGGGCGGCTACGTTCCAGTGGAAATCGGCGCCGAAGTCCCAGTACCGGGAAGGCTGCGCCGCGCGCGCCTCCTCCAAAGGGCCTTCGAACGAGAAGTGGAGGAAGCCGGAGGCGTCGAGACGCGGACGCAGGTCGCGGTAGAAACGGAGGCGCTCGCCTCGATGGCCGGTATTGAACAACACCAGCTCGGCCTTCTCCTCGTGCACGCGCTCGCGCAGGCGCTCGAGCAGCCGGAAGGTCAGGTCGACGGGGTCCTCCGTTGTCGGCCGCGGCCGCGCCACCGCGAAGAGGCCGACGAGCGCAGCCCCGCGAGCATCGGACGAGGCGCGGGTGCGGAAGGCGTTCCAGATGTTCGAGTGGCGCCCCAGCCAGAGGCGTGTCGCTTGGCCGGTGGTGAGGCGCGGCACCGGCGTGCCTTCAAGGGTCAACGCCGGGCCTTGGAAGAACGGCTTGTAATACGCGTCGTAGACGAAGTCCTGCGTGTTCTGATTGAAGTCATTGTCGCAGACCACGAGAACCACGAGATCCGGCTTGAGACGGGGTCCCATTTGCTCGAAGAGCAACAACTCCTGG
>JBDSLN010000354.1:0-4650 GCA_039916365.1 Vicinamibacteria bacterium | reverse complement strand
GGAAGTCTTGGGCTGTCCACCATGCCTCGCGGCTTCAGCGTCGAGTTGGACATGATGGTCGTCGCCTTCACCCTGGTGAGCGCACTGGTGACGGGCGTGCTGTTCGGTGCGCTACCCGCGTGGGGCGCCGCGCGAAATGACGCCGCTGCGACACTTAAGGAGGCCGGGGGACGCGGCACGTCGGGTGGTCGCCGTACTCAGTTGCTGCGCTCTGGTCTCGTGGTCTCCGAGATCGCACTCGCGGTCATGCTGTTGTCCACCGCCGGATTACTGGTCCGCAGCTTTGAAGCCCTTCAACGTCAAACACCGGGCTTCACCGCCGAAGGCGTGGTCACGATCCAGATGTCATTGCCGGCCGCCAAATACGATGTCCCGGAGAAGCGCGTGGCCTTCACGAATGCTGCGCTCACGCGCATCCGCTCGATTCCCGGGGTGAAGTCGGCCGGCTTGACCGACGTTCTTCCCTTCACCGGCAACAACAGCTCCGGCTCGTACTCCAGTCCCGACATCATCGTTCCGCCCGGAGCGCCCGCACCCCACGCACAGCAGCGCGTGGTGGATCCAGGCTATTTCAAGACGATGGGATTCACTCTGCTCCAGGGACGCCTTTTCGACAACACGGATGTGACAACCAGTCAGCCGGTCGTGGTGGTTGATCGCATCATGGCCGACAAGTACTGGAAAGGTCAGGACCCGCTTGGCAAGCGCATCGTTCGTGGCGACCCCAACAAGCCGGCGATGATCGTCGGCGTCATCGCTCCGGTGAAATTCCAGAGCCTGGAAGAAGACGTCAAGAAAGAGACGATGTATTTCCCGTACGCGCAGAGGGCGGGGACGCAGGTCATCCTCACCGTGAAGACCGACGGCGATCCGTTGCGCGTGGCCCCTTTGGTGCGCGAGGCCGTCAAGGCGGCCGATCCCGATCAGCCGATCTTCGACATTAAGACCATGCAACAGAGGATGGATGACATCGCACTCGCCCGCCGAGCGCCGATGGTGCTGATCAGCCTGTTCAGCGCCGTCGCGCTCCTCCTCGCGGTTCTGGGCGTGTACGGCGTGCTCGCCTTTGCCGTGGCGCAGCGGACGTCCGAGTTCGGCGTGCGGATCGCTTTGGGCGCGAGTCACAAGAGCATCGCGCAGTTGGTCCTGCGTCAGGGCGCGGGCCTCGTCGCCATCGGGGTGACCGCGGGCCTGATCGGCTATCTCGCCTGCTCGCAGATCGTCGGCAAGCTGCTGTTCGGCGTTGCGGCAACCGATCCGTTGTCGCTGACGATCGCGCCTCTCTCGATTGCCCTTGCGGCGGTCGTGGCCTGCGTGGTTCCCGTGCGTCGGGCGACTTCGATCTCACCGCTCGAAGCGCTGCGGGTCGAGTAAGGCTAAAGCCCGCGGAACTGCGGATGATCAATGATGGCCTTCTCGAAGGCCTCCCGGTCTGCCTCGGGCAAATCAGCCGGAACCTGAACGTGCGACTTTTTCCAGCGCGTCAGGAACGTGGCGCCCAGCAGTTCGTGTCGTGACGCCGTGCCACGCTTCAGCGAAGCTGCGGTCAGGGCAATCGTGCTCTCGGCCTTGACGTCGGTGGCGCGGCCCTTCGCCACGTAAAAGCCGCCGCTGAGCATCGCCACGCGTGAGCCCGTTGAAGCGGTGTAAGTGAACAACTCAATATCGCGCTCGCCCACCGCCGCGAAGAGACGCCTGAACGCGTCCACCGCCCACGACGGAGCGTCGGTCCGGGTCGAGAACATGTCGAAGAAAATCAGGTCAGGCGCATAGGGCGCCGTCTTCATGGTTTCCCAGAAGTCGCCCTTGATCAGATACCAATGCAGGCCGGGATACTTCTTTGAGTGCCATTCACCGCGCTCCAGCAGACCGCCGGGGCCGCCGTGGCGTAGATACGGGAAGAGCTTGATGTTCTTGCAGGCAAGGCGCAGTGAATCAAGATCGTTCTCGAAGCTGACCATGATGAGGTCGCGTACCACCCCACGATCTGCCTCGTCCTGATAGCACTGGATCGCTCCGATCGCGTTCGCTGCGGCACCGAGCCCGACATCCCAGATGACCAGCGGGGTGGCTTCGCGCGGATTCGCATCCCCGGAGAGACGCACGCGCTCGCGGACCTGCGCCTGCTCGGTGTAGAGCGTGCGCGCTTCCTCGATGGGATTGGTATGCGCATGCATGGTCTCGCCGGACGAAATCTGACGAATGCTCGCGAAACCTTCGGGCGCCATGTGAACCACGTAGTTCCCGAGCGTCTGGGCGGGTGCGGGGCGAACCTTGACCACCGCGTTCTCGTTGTCGATGTCGTGTTCAGCCAGGATCTCGCGCTGCTCCTTATACAGATCGAGGAAACGACCTTCGAGAATGCTCGCGCGGATGTCCCGCATGAGCTGGTGATAGAAGTAAATGTTGTGCTGACCCAGCAGATGCCAGCCGAGCGGTTCGCTCGACTTGGTGAGATGGTGCAGATAGGCGCGTGAATAGCGGGCGCAGGTGGGGCACGCGCAAGTTGGATCGACCGGGATGTCGGCGAACTTGTGCACGCCGCGCCGAAGCTGGACATAGCCGCGCGACGTGAACACTCCGCCGCGCTGCGCCAACTGCGTTGGAATGATGCAGTCGAACATGTCGACGCCGCGGTGCACCGCTTCCAGGATATCCAGCGGAGTGCCGACACCCATCAAATAGCGCGGCAGATCCTTCGGCATCATGGCCGCGGTCAGCTCGCACATATCGTGACGCTCGGCCTTCGACTCGCCCACCGCCAGACCGCCGATGGCCAGGCCGTCGAACGGCATCTGCGAGAGGACGTCGACGCTCTCTTTACGAAATTCCGGAAATAGCGCGCCTTGAACGATGCCGAACATCGAGGCGGGAGAGTCGCCGCGCGCTTCCAGACTCAGGGCCGCCCAGCGGTGGGTCAGATCCAGGGCCCTTTTGACCGTCTCCCGATCCGAGGTGGATGGCACGCACTGATCGAGCACCATCATGATGTCACTGCCGATGGCGAGTTGGGTTTCGATGCTCACCCGGGGCGAGAGGAGGATCGACTTACCGTCAATGTAACTCTGGAAGACCGCGCCCTCCTCCGTGATCGCGCGGGAATGGGGCAGCGAGAAGATCTGATAGCCACCCGAGTCGGTCAGAACCGAGCGGTCCCAGGTCATGAAGCGATGGATATCGCCAAACTTCTTGAAGACCTCCACGCCCGGGCGCAGCAGCAAATGGTAGGTGTTAGCCAGCAGGATCTGAGAGCCCGACACCGCCAGGGTCTCCGGCAACTGCGCCTTCACCGACGCCTGTGTGCCCACCGGCATAAACAGGGGCGTCAGGACTTGATTGTGGAGGGTCCGGAAGGTTGCCGCCCGTGCCCGAGAGCCCTCGGCCTCGGCGTCGATGCGGAAATTAAGTCGCGAAGGGGCCATTCAACCCGCCAGCATAGTGGGACCTAGCCGTAGGCGCACGCCCATCGAGGACGGCTCGCCTGGTCCCGACCGATTGCCGATGCCCCCCAAGCCTGTCACAATCCGCCATCGCATTTGGAGTGCCGTGCCCCCCATTCCTCCAGACTTAATCCTTAACCTTTCTCGACTTGGCCTGATCGCGCTGCTGCTGGCGGTGTGTTTTGTGGTGGCCGCTCGCTTCCGGGCGGTCTGGGGCACCACGCCTATTGCGGTGCTCGCGGGACTTTTTCAAGTTCCCCAAACGCTCCTCGCGAGCGGCATTTCCATCAACCTGTTTCTCGGGCTCTCCATCAGTCCGGGGTCGGTGATCTTCTTTCCCGCCACTCTGTTCGCGATCCTGCTGGTCTACGTTCTCGAGGATGAAGTCGAGGCCAAGCGCCTCATCTGCGGGATCCTTTTCGCGAACGTCGCCCTGGCCGTCCTGCTCTTCGCCGGCCAACCTCTGCTCGAGCCCCTGGGCCGCGCTCCGGATGCGGCCGCGAGCGCGCGCATGTTCCGCGTGCTTATCAGTGGTGCGGCCTTGCTCGGACTCGATGCCCTGCTTCTCATTCGGGCTTTCGAATGGTTCGGAGAGAAAGTCAGCCGCAACCTTTACGCGCGCGCTCAGTTCGCTCTCTGGGTGAGCCTTGTGTTCGACTCGCTGGTCTTCCCCTTCCTTGCGTTCATCGGACGGCCACAGTTCTGGAGCCAGCTCTTCATTGGGCTCCTCGGAAAGTTCATCGCCGCGGTCTTCTATTCGCTCGCCTTCGTGGCGCTGTTGCGTTGGACGAAAGGCCGCGGCGATCAGGAGGGGACGATGCTTCTTTCCAAGCGCCTGCCCGGCTCCGTCACCTACAAGGACCGTTTCAAGGACCTTCAGCAGTTCGCGGTCCGCGACGCCTTGACCGGAGTCTTCAATCGCGCCTACTTCGACCACGAACTGAAGGCGCAGACCGAGCGCGCTCTGCTGCGCAACGAGGCCCTCCTGCTCCTGTTGCTCGATCTTGACTCGTTCAAGAAGGTCAACGATACCTACGGCCATCCGGCCGGCGACCGTGTACTGGCCACATTTGGCGAAGCTCTGCGCGCCGTCGCACGTCAGAACGACACGGTATGCCGGTATGGCGGCGAAGAGTTCGCGCTGCTCATCGGCGGCGGCCAGTCGTCGATCGCACCGCGCCTGTTCGATCGGATCATCGAGGAATTTGCC
>JBDSLN010000353.1:0-2951 GCA_039916365.1 Vicinamibacteria bacterium | reverse complement strand
CATCCCAAGGACTACCGCGACTACAAGGATCGCAGCCGGCTCTTCGAAGACTTCGCGCTGGTGGGCGGCGGCGAAGCGCTGATGCAGACGAAGTCGGATTCAGAACTGATCCGTTCCGGCAACGTGAGCGCGAATTTCTTTTCCTTCCTCGGTGTCGAGCCGATCCTGGGCCGCCAGTTCAATCCAAGCGAAGATGTGCCCGGCGCTCCCGGTGTGGTGATGCTCAACTACGATCTCTGGCAGCGCCAGTTTGGCGGCGACCCGTCCGTTGTCGGTCGATCCATCACGCTCGATAGCCGGCTGTTCGAAGTGATCGGCGTTCTGCCGCGTGACTTTGAACTGTACTTGCCCGCGGAGTCGTTCTTCGTGAAGCGTCCGCAGATCTGGCGCCCGGCGCGCATCGACTACGCAACCCTGCCTCCCCGCAACTGGACGGCGTGGGGCGGCATAGGCCGGATGAAAGCCGGCGTCACGCTCGAGCAGGCTCAGCAGGAGATGAGCACCATCGGGGCGGCTCTGCGTCGCGAGAATGCCGAGTTCGAAGCGGGCGATCTTCACGTCACCATCGTGCCGCTGGAACGCGATCTCGTGAAGAGCGTGCGTGGAGGTCTGTGGGCCCTGATGGGCGCCGTCAGCTTCGTTCTGCTGATCGCGTGCGCGAACGTCGCGCGGCTGCTTCTCGCCCGCGGCTTCAGTCGAGAAGGGGAGTTTCGGATGCGCGCCGCTTTGGGGGCGAGCGGGATGCAACTCGCGCGGTCCGTCATCGCGGAGGGCGTAGTCATTTCCATCGGGGGCGCTCTGGCCGGGATCGGCATCGCGCAGATCAGCCTTCAATTGATCCGAAAGGCCGAGGCCGCCGCCATTCCGCGCCTCGAGACAGTGTCGCTTGACTGGACCGTTCTGGGCTTCGCGGTGGCCGCGGCTCTGTTCGCAACTCTGCTTTCCGCGATCATTCCCGGCCTTCGTGCGGCTCAAGCCATGGCCTTCCCCGGCGCCGCCAACCACAGCCGGACCCTTACCGGCTCCGACCAGCGTAAAGCGTTGCAGGATCGGCTCGTGATCGCTCAAGTCACGCTTGCTGTGATCGTTGTGGTCGGAACCGGATTCATGATTCGCAGCTTCCGCGCCATGGTGGACGTCGACCTGGGCTTCGAGCCGAAGGGTGTCATCACCATGCGCATCGGGCTGCCACGCGCGCAGTTTCGCGACGAAGCGTCGACGCGCGCTTTTTTTGTCGTCCTCGACGAAAAGCTCAAGGGTTTGCCCGGCGTCATCTCGATGGCCGGCTCCAGCCTGTTGCCTCTCGCTGGCAGCGGTCCTCTGCAGACGTTCGCCTATGACGAGCAGACCGCGCGCAACTGGGAATCCGCCACCGCCGACTACCGCCGCGTGTCGCCGAATTTTTTCTCGACTCTCGGCGCGAGGTTGGTGGAAGGCCGCGCCTTTACCGCGACGGACACGATCCCGGGACCGCGGCGGATCATGATCGACACAACCCTCGCGCGCCGGGCCTTTCCCGGTCGTTCGGCGGTCGGGGAGCGCCTTCAGATCGAACCGGAGCCGGGCCCGAATGCGTTCGCGGAAGTCGTGGGCGTGGTGGAGCCGTTGAGCCTTCAGGGCATCGTGGGCGCCGCACTTCCCCAGATCTACGAGGGGGACATGTACGCGCGGACGCGTATGAGCCTGATGGTTCGGACGTCGGGAGACGCGCAGGATCTAGCACCCGTGGTGCGCCGGGAATTGACCACGCTGTCACCCGCGGTGGCGATCCAGGAAGTCCGCACCATGGACGAAGTGGTGTCGCGCGCTCTGGCCCCCGTGCGTCTGGCCGCGACACTGATGCTGGTCTTCGGCGTGGTTGCGGTGATCCTGGCCGGCCTCGGCATCTACTCCGCGCTGTCGTACTCCGTCAGTCAGCGTGTGCGCGAGATGGGCATCCGTCTGGCGCTGGGCGAAACGCCCCGGAGCCTGCGTGCCCGCGTTCTGTCCCAGGGCCTGCGACTCGTGGGTATCAGCTTTTTAGTCGGGACTTCGATTGCGGTCGCGCTGGTCGCGTCGGCGCGGGTGTCCTTCTTTGGCGTGCATTGGTCCGATCCGGGGGCCTACCTCGGAGCCGCGCTGGTGCTTGGAGTTGTGGCCCTGATGGCGTGCTGGATTCCTGCCTCCCGCGCAGCTCGCCTGAATCCGATCAACGCGCTCCGGCAAGAGTAGGCATGCCGTCTATCTGCGGCGTTCACGTATTCCCCGGCAGGCTGAGATTTTTCCCATCATGAACAACCCCAGAATCACCCGGCCATGAACAAGGCGCTTGCCGTTTCAGGCAGTCTTGCCTTTGTGGCGTTCGTCGCGCTGTTCAAGGCTCCCGCCGGCCTGGCGGACCCGTTCGGGACTCTTCTGCGCACCGCGCTGGCGACCGCCATGCTGGTTTTCCTCGGCAGGCTGGTAGGCACGGCCACTCGTCGCAAACCGGCTAGGGCGCGGGCGACCCGTGTGGTCATTGCCATCGTGATGACGGTGGTGATCGAAGTGACCGCGATCTGGGCCGCGCCCAACTGGTCGGTGGCGCTCGGGGTCTGGTACCTCACGCTCTTCGCCATCGGTCTTGCGCTGAATCTCTGGTGCGACGCGCCCGAGCGCTATCCGGTTCTCGTGGCTGCCTTCGTGGTGTTTCTTTCGTCACTGATCCTGATTGCTCTTGCCGCAGCGAGTCCGATGGTCGCACCCTACATGGCGGCGAGCGTCGCTTCGCTCTCAATCTGGCGGAACGTCACCCGCATGGCCGGACACCCGTCGGACGCGGCGTGGGTGTGGCTGGCCTGGCGGATCGCGGATCGCCTTCGCGCTCCGGAAGCGAAGCGCCCCAAAGCGGCTGGCACATTCAGCCGTACTGCATTCCCACCGAAGCGGCCCGCCCAAGCGCGGCATCGAATCGAGCGCCGGCCGTCAGCAGC
>JBDSLN010000352.1:0-2760 GCA_039916365.1 Vicinamibacteria bacterium | reverse complement strand
GCGATGAACTCGACGCCGTGAAGTCCGGCCTCCATCATGCGGGTGATGGCGTTGCCGCCGCCGCCGCCGACCCCCACCACCTTGATGGAGGCGCCTTTAGCTTCGTCCTCGGCGAGGACGATGCGCGAGATTTTTTCGTTTGCGCTCATCAAGCCTCCCTGGGTCCCCTTCGCTGCCGCACCACACGATGTTGCGGTCGAAGAGCCGATTGTCGAGTTTAAGCCTAAAACCATCGAAGCATCCCGTCATAAATCCACATCTCAAACAAATCCGTTTGCGGTGGTTGGCTATGACAGGATCACCGCACATTCCGAACTCCGGCGACTCTCGCAGTTCCGGCTCATTCTGCTGGTGAGCCTTCTCACGACAAAGAAAAACGGGCTTAGAACAGCCCCGAGAACATGTCCTTGATTCGGCCGGTCAGTTTGCCGAAGGTACCCGTCGCGCGCATCTCCTGCAGCAACCGCCCCTCGCCGAGACGAGCACGATGACTGCGCAGCACCAAGCCCACGGCGGTCGCGTGTGCGGGCGACGAGACCACATCCACAAGTCCGGTGATACCGGAAGGGGTTCCGAGACGGACGGGCAGATCGAAGATCTGTTCGCCGATCTCCACCATGCCCTCGAGCATTGCGCCGCCACCCGTGAGAACGATGCCGCCGTTGAGTGACTGATCGAATCCGGACTTGCGGATCTCGGCGAGAACCAGCTGACAGACTTCTTCGGTACGCGCCTGAAGGACCTCGGCCAGAAGCTGACGGCCCATGATGCGGGCCTTCTTCGTGCCGACGCTCTGAACTTCGATCATGTCCTCTTCAGGCACGAGCGAGACCAGAGCGCAGCCATGCTTCTTCTTCACGCGCTCTGCTTCAGTCACGCCCGTGCGCAGCGCGACCGCGACGTCGTTCGTGAAGTGTTCGCCGCCGATCGGAAGAACGGCGGTGTGCCACAGCGAACCCTTCTCGAAGATCGCGATGTCCACCGTGCCGCTGCCGATGTCGACCACGGCGACGCCGAGTTCCTTCTCGTCCTGGGTGACGCACGCTTCCGCCGCGGCCAGCTGGGCCAGAACCATGCTCTCGACCTCGAGGCCCGCACGATGGAGACAGGAGATCGTGTTCTGCGTGGATGTCGAAGAAGCGGTGACGACGTGAACGTTGGCTTCAAGCCGCGCGCCGCTCATGCCGGAAGGATCACCGATCCCCTCCTGATCGTCGACCACGTATTCCTGCGCGAGCACGTGAAGGATCTGGCGGTCCGGCGGAATGGAGACGGCCTTCGCAGCATCGATCACCCGGCGAATGTCTTCCTTCTCGATCACGCGATTGCGCGCCGACACGGCGATGACACCCCGGGAGTTGACGCTCTTGATGTGGGTGCCTGCGATCGAAACGCAGGCCTGCTGCACCTCGACGCCCGCCATCAGCTCGGCCTGTTCGATGACCTTTTTGATCGACTCCACCGTCGCATCGAGATTGATCACCACGCCCTTGCGCACGCCCTTCGATTCGGTGTGGGCAGCACCCACCACGTTGAGGCGGCGATCATCCATCGCCTCCGCGATGATCGCGCAGACTTTGTGGGTGCCGATGTCGAGGCCTGTGATGTACCGATCGTTTTTCCGAGCCATAGTTTCGGTTCCTTCTTAATTCTCTGGTACTGAGCTTGAGATATCGGCGGTGAGATCAGATTTTTCGTCACGCGAGGCAGGCTTCGCGTAGATGCGATCTTTGAAGCGAAGATCGAAGTACTCGGCGTCAGGGCAGCGCTCCCGGAGTTTCTGGCGTAGTGCGAGGAATGACAGCACGCGTTTTCGATACGGTGGTTCGGCGAGTTTCAGCACCGAACCGTCGCCACGGAGAACCACCATCAGATCACCGGTCCGATCGACGGAGATCTCCGAGACTTCGGTTGCGAGGTCGCCCAGGTCTTCGAGCAGCACGCCGGCGCGACGCGCGCGGTCGCGGCGTATATCGACCGACACCCCACCCAGTCCGCGAATGATAGGAAGGTCGAAGCCCGCAGTCCGCGGTCCGAGCAGGTCGATGAGCTCGCCGGATGCGTCCATCACGTAGAGCTGATCCGCTTCGGCGAGTGCGATCGGAAAGCGTTCCGTCACATCGACCAGAAGCGTGTCGGGCAGTTTGCGCCGAACCACCGCGCCGCCAACCCAGGGCGACGCCGCCAGATTCGAGCGGAGGCTGTCGAGATTAGCGGTCATGAGATTTTCGCCCATGGCCGGTCCCAGCATCTCTCGCACTTCGCCTTCGGAGAGGAATTTGTTTCCCTTTACTTCGATGGTCGCGATGCGGAAACGATTCGGAATGGCGAAGCGCTCCGTGAACAGAAAGAAAGCGACGACCGAAGCGCAAAGCGCGGCGCTGATCTGCACTCCGATCACCACGCTCCTGAGGCCCGAGCGCTTGTCGCGTTTCGCCTTGGAGAGACGCGCGGGCCGGAAGAACGGAGCATCCGCCTGAAGGCTGTGCAGCGGTGTCTCCTTGGGAGGAGGGCCGATGGGAAGGCCGCGCGCGACGCTCATCTCGAACTCCCAGGTCCAGCGAGAAACGCTTCGCCCACTTCGACCACGTTGCCGGCGCCCAACGTCAGGAACACATCGTGCTCGCGTAGTTTGGGAAACACGCGACCACGCGCTTCATCAAGCGATCCAGCGAACGTCGCCGACTGGCCTTTTGCGGTGATCGCGTCGACCAGTCGTTCGGCGGTGATGCCGGTCTCGGCGGGCTCGCCCGCCGCGTA
>JBDSLN010000351.1:0-7915 GCA_039916365.1 Vicinamibacteria bacterium | reverse complement strand
CTCACCGGACTGGTGAAGGACACGCTGCTCGATCAGCCGCACCTGGCGATCGCAACCGATCGCAAAGGCGCCAATGGAGCCGCGTCGTTCCTTCAGGCCATTGGCACGTTGATCGCGCACGGCTTCGACGTGAAGCTCGAGAAGCTGTTCGACGGAACGCGCGTCGAAGCTCGCAAGGAAACGCCCAAGCCGCACGCCATCATGTTGTCGGGCGCGAACTACGCGAAGCCCTATCCGCCGAAGGAAGGCGCGGCTGGGTTGCCCAAGCCCAATCCGCCGCGCAAGGCCGAGCCCGTGCTGGCCGCGTCCGCCGTTGTGTCGAACCATGCCCCGCAAGAGGAGATCAGCTTGAAGTCGAACACCCAGGATCCCGAGTGGCTGCGCGCCTTCGCAGACGTGCAGCGTCAGACGGCTGAAGCGCACTCCGCGTATCAGCGCTCGATGGCCGATGCCCACATGGCATTCCTTCGGACGTCGGAAGCGGCCATCGCAACCATCAGCGGACAGCCCATGCCGCCAGCGTTTGTTCCCTCGCAGTCCTTCGCTGCACCGGCGTACGCGCCGCCGACGGCGTACATGCCTGCCTCGGCTCCGACGCCCGCGCCCGTTGCGCCCACACCGATGCCGGATGCCATGTGGGCATCCGTTCAGCCGATGGTTGCGGCCGCTCCCGTAGCCCCGGTGACACCGCATCCCGTCACTGCTCCCGCGAACGCGGCCGGCCCCTCCATCTCGGACGCGCTGCTGGCGGTCGTCGCCGACAAGACCGGCTATCCGAAGGACATGATCGGACTCGATATGGAAATCGAAGCCGACCTCGGCATCGACTCGATCAAGCGCGTCGAGATTCTTTCCGCGCTTCAGGAGCGCGTGCCGTCTCTGCCCTCTATCCCTGCCGCCGAACTCGGCGCGATGCGAACGTTGCGAAACATCCTCGAACGCTTTGGAGCAAGCGCCGACGTCAATGCTCCCACCGGCGCCACTCCATCCCAGCCGGTCGTGACCACGGCCATCGCCGCCCCCGCAGCGAGCGGCGATTCCATCACCAGCGCATTACTGGCCGTGGTCGCCGACAAGACCGGTTATCCGAAAGACATGATCGGTCTTGACATGGAAATCGAAGCCGATCTTGGCATCGACTCCATCAAGCGGGTTGAGATTCTTTCGGCAGTTCAAGAGCGCGTCCCGTCGCTTCCCTCCATCCCCGCCGCCGAACTCGGCGCCATGCGCACGCTGCGCAACATCCTGGATCGCTTTGGAGCGAGCGCCGTTCTCGAAGCGACTCCCGCGGACGTCGCGATGGATGGGCCTTCTGCTCTCAGCGCTGCCGCGGGATCCTCCGTGTCGATCCAGGACGTTCTACTGAGCGTGGTCGCCGACAAGACCGGTTATCCGAAGGACATGATCGGTCTCGACATGGAAATCGAAGCCGACCTCGGTATCGATTCCATCAAGCGGGTCGAGATTCTCTCGGCGGTTCAGGAGCAGGTGCCGTCACTTCCGTCGATCCCAGCAGCCGAGCTCGGCGCGCTGCGCACGCTACGTCAGATCCTGGAGCGGCTTGGAGGGGACCGCGAGCCGACGCCTCCCCCCGGCGGCCTCTCGCCGGTATCCACAGCGGCCACGACGTTCGCCGCTTCAGCGACGCCCCCCAGCGCCCCCGCGACCAAGCTGGGGCGTTTTGTTGCATCGCGTCGTGAACTCCAGCGCCCCGGCTTCTCGCCCCGCGGCCTCTTCGATGGGCCCATTCAGATCGTGCGCGATTCTCACGGCATCGCCGACTACGTCGCCGCGAGCCTCGCCCTGCGTGGCGTGAAAGCGACCGCGCTGGACGCGGCTGAAAAGGGCGCCGCCCGCATCATCGACCTTTCCGGCTTGTCGGATGCGGCGAATGGCACCGACGCCGTTCAACTCCAGAAGAAGAGCTTTGAGGCCGCACGATTCGTCGCACAGTCGACCGACACGCATCGCCTCTTCATCGCCTTCACCGACGGCAGTTCGACAAACGCGCAGTGGGCCGGAGGTGTTGCGGGCCTCTTGCGCACTCTGGCACTTGAACTTCCTGAGGTGACCAGTCGCTTTGTGTCGCTTCAGATCGGCGCGATGAACGCGGCCGGCGTGGCGGCGGTCATCACCGCCGAAATCCTCGACGGCGGCAGCGATCTGGATGTCGCGATCGACGGGACCGGCCATCGTACTGTGCCCTATTTTGAAGAGGCGGACGGCCTGATCTCCGCGGCCGCGACCAAGCTCGAAGAGGGTTCGGTTCTCCTCGTTTCGGGCGGAGCGCGCGGCGTCACCGCGATTTGCCTCGAAGCGCTCGCCAGGACCGGCGCCTACAAGTTCGCGATTCTGGGCCGCACGGATTCCGACTTCGCCCCCGCGTGGGCCGAGGGCAAGGTCACGGAGGGCGAGCTTCAAGGTGCCTACATCGCCGCGGAAAGAGCCGCGGGCCACATCCCCTCACCGGCCGAAGCGAAGAGCGCTGCTCAAACCGCCCATGCGGCGCGCGAGACCCGCGCCACGCTTGATGCGCTGCGCGCGAGCGGCTCCGAAGCGCTCTACATCCCCTGCGACCTCAAAGACGGGGGCGACGTGACGATGGCCGTCAGCATGGCGCGCGGTCACTTCAAGCGCATCGATGGCGTGGTTCACGCCGCGGGTGTGCTGGCCGACAAGAAGATCGCGGAGAAGACCGACGCGCAGTTCAACTCCGTCTTCGACACGAAAATCGCGGGCCTTCAGAACCTCCTTAACGCCACGAGCACCGATCACCTCAAGGTCCTGTGCTTCTTCGGCTCTGTCGCCGGTCGCGCCGGTAATCCGGGCCAATCTGACTACGCGATGGCCAACGAAACCCTCGAGTCGGTCGCGCAGTTCGAGGCCAAGCAACGTCCGAGCGCCATCGTCCGCGTCCTTCACTGGGGCCCATGGGATGGCGGCATGGTCACGCCGTCGCTGCGCGCCGTCTTCATCGAGCGCGGTGTTGCTCTGATTCCAACCGCGGATGGCGCGCGGGCCTTCATCGATGCCATTAGCCACCGCGAAGCCCCGATCTCCGTCGTAGTCGGGGGACGCCCCGACGCGTCCGTGCTTCTCGGCCACGTGGCCGCTCGCAAGGTCACGGGCGATCTGGTCATCTCGATCACGACCACACCTCACCTCGCTTTCCACACGGTCAAGGGAGTGCCGGTCTTTCCGGTGGCGCTGGCGCTTGAATCCTTTGCCCGGATCGCGCGAAGCACCCGCCCCGATCTTCGTTTGTCGGCCATCCGCGACCTGAAGGTCCTTAAGGGCATCCGCGTGGAAGACTTCTCGGGGCAGGGTACGCGCCTTGAGATTTCGTGCGAACAGATTTCCAACGGCACCGGCGCGCACCTCAAGTGCGAGATCAAGACTCCCAACGGCAATGCGCACTACCGCGCCACCGCGGAGATGACCGAGCGCTCGGCGATCAAGGCAGCGCCTCATCATCTAGATGCGCCGAAGTCGGGAACTCCGTGGTCAGCGCGCGAGGTCTATGGCCCTGTTCTCTTCCACGGTCCTGACTTCCAGGTGCTGCAAGGGGTCGAGTCCGTGGGTGCTCAGGGTGGCTCCGCCACTCTCGTGTCTACAAAGGATCTTGGCTGGGTCGGCGGGCCCTTCGCCACCGATCCCGCGGCGGTAGACGGCGGACTTCAAATGGCGATTCTCATAGGGATGCGCGCCAACGGAAAGACGTCTCTTCCCACCGGCGTCGAATCCTTGACCATCCATCTCGATGAACCCACGGCCGGACCGCTTCATTGCGCGATCCGCTCGCGTTCCGTGACCGACCTGAAGACCGTGTCCGACGCCGTGCTTTTGACCGACGACGGCCGCGTGGTGTGCGAGCTGCGCGGCATCGAGATGCATATGGTCGAAACGAACATCCAGGCTTAGGAGAGAGGCCAGCGCCGCGTGACCCGCTTCGAACCTATCGCGATCGTCGGGCAGTCGTATGCCCTGCCCGGCGCCTATAGCGCCGACGAGCTTTTCAACCGTGTCCTTGGCGGCCAGAACCTACTCTCCTCCGTTCCGGAGAGACGCTGGCGCGTCGACCCCGAGCAGCTCCTGGCGGCTTTGGGTGCCTCCACCACCGACCGCGTGTCGTCTCTGCGTGGCGGCTACGTGCGCGGATTCGAGGATCGCTTCGATCCGAGCGGCTTTGCTCTGCCCGCTGCACAGATCCACGGATTGGATCCGCTGTTCAAGCTGGTCTTTCACACGTCGCGCGAAGCGTTCCAATCGATCAAGGCGGCCGACCGGCGTCGCGCCCGCACCGGCCTGATCCTGGCGAATCTGTCCTTTCCTTCCTCGGGTCTATCGCATTTCTCCGAGCAGGTGTGGAGCGGAGTTCCAGTCGCCGATCGCATTGATCCCCGCAACCGGTTCTCGTCGGGGCTTCCCGCGTTCCTCGCCGCGCGCGCCCTGAATCTCGGCCTGAGTGATTCCGCCTTCGCACTCGACGCCGCGTGCGCGAGTTCGCTCTATGCGATGAAGCTCGCGTGCGACGCACTGCACGATGGACGCGCCGACGTCATGCTCGCGGCCGCGGTCTCACGTGCCGACGACCTCTTCATCCACATGGGTTTCACCGCGCTCAAAGCGCTCTCGCCCACCGGACAGAGCCGTCCTTTCCATCGCGACGCCGACGGGCTGGTTCCGGCGGAAGGTGCTGGGTGTGTCGCCTTGAAGCGTCTCGATGACGCGATCTCAGACGGAGATCGGATTCTCGGCGTCATCCGAAGCGTGGGGCTCTCTAACGACGGTCGCGGTCACGGCCTGCTTGCACCTTCGGAGGATGGTCAAGTCCGCGCTATGGCAGCGGCTTACGAATCCGCGGGACTCGAACCGCGCGATATCTCGCTCCTTGAATGCCACGCCACCGGGACACGCGTTGGCGACGCGGTGGAGATCCGAAGCACGACGCGAATCTTCGGATCGCATCGTGTCGCGGCGGGCTCCGTCAAAGGGAACCTGGGGCATCTGATCACCAGCGCCGGCATGGCAGCGCTTGCGAAAACACTGTCGGCCTTCGAACGCGGCGTGAAGCCGCCCTCGGCGCCCATCTCGGCGCCGAACGATGAACTGGAGGGCTCGAGTCTGCGCCTCCTCCAGGCGCCGGAGCCCTGGGAGGTCGAAGGTCCAAGGCGCGCTGCGCTGTCGGCCTTCGGGTTCGGCGGAAACAACGCCCACATGATCGTTGAGGAGTGGACCGAGGGGTCGCGCGCTGCGGCCGCCGACTCCGTCAGTGCGACCGCACGTGTGATGGATGCGGCCATCGCAGTGGTCGGCCTCGGCGTGCGCGCCGGCGAGTGCGTCAACACACGCGACTTCGCCGCACGAACCTTGAAAAAGCAGCCACTCGGCGTACGCGCGCCTCAGATCACGCTGGATGCCATCGGCCTGAAGTTCCCGCCGAAGGACCTCGAAGCAGCCTTGCCTCAGCAGACGCTCCTACTGGCCGCGGCTCAGGAAGCGCTCGCCTCGGTGCGAATCGATACGGAGAAGACGGGTGTCTTCGTGGGCATGGGTTGCGATCCCGAAGTCGCGCGCTATGGACTCAGGTGGCGCTCGCTCTTCCTCGAAGAACCGATCACGACAGAGCCGATCGCACCTCTCGATGCTGCGGGCGTGCTGGGCACCATGCCGAACATCGTCGCGAACCGTCTTTCCAGCCAGTGGGACGCGCGCGGCCCCGGCTTCACAGTCTCGGCCGAAGAGCTGTCGGGTCATGTGGCCCTCGACCTCGCTTTGCGGGCCCTTCGCACCGGTGAGATTGACACGGCTTTAGTGGCCGCGGTCGATCTCTCCAATGAGGCCGTCCACGGCGCAGCGCTGCAGAGCATCGAGAACACCACGGATCCGCCAACCGCCGACGCGGCGGTGGTCCTGATCCTGAAGCGCCTAGATGACGCGTTGACCGACAACGACACGGTAATCGCTACTCTGGACGCCACCACTCCACTGCCGACTCCTCCTCAACTCGGTCCCAGCGCTCACGCGGCGTCTGGCCTTCTCGACGTCGCCAGCGCCATCGTGTCCGCGGCGGCGCGAACCCAGCTCTCCCACGCTATGGCGGCTCCACAGTTGCCCGAAGTGGACGGCACGCGTTCGGCTTACGCGCACACTCACAGCATCTTCGGTCCCGCATCCGCGTACCGCGCACGGGCTGGAGAGAACGCGTGTTTCAGCGATCTCTCGGGGCGCACCAAGGCGGTTGAGTTCTACAGCGCCGACTCGCGTGACTCGCTCGCCCGCGCCATCGAACGACGTGAGATGTCGGCGGATGGCCCGATGCGAGTCGGCTTCTCCTGCGAAGCGTCCCGTCGTGATGATCTGGCCGCCCAGGTTCGCGACGCCTTGCTTCGCGGACAGCCGATGCCGTCGGGCGCGCATTTCGGCGAGACACGCGTTGAAGGCGAGATGGCGTTCGTCTTCACCGGTCCCGCGGGCGCGTCGCGCGGGATGGGCGGAAGCCTCTTCCTTGCCCTTCCCCGGCTCATCGATCGCGTGTCCCGCAACTGGAGCGGCGTGGGCGGCGACGCGGGCTGGATTTTCGAGGAGGGCGACGGACATCCAACCGCCGAAGAAAAACTCTGGGGTGCCGCACTCATGTCCCAGGCACACGCCATCTTCACCCGCGAAATTCTCGGCCTGAAGCCCGAGGCAGCTATCGGTGTTTCGTCGGGCGAAACGAACGCGCTCTACGCCATGGGCGCATGGCGCAGCATCGACTCGCTTCGCGAGGCGCTCCACAAAGACCAGATGTACAGCCACGTCCTCGCCGGCCGCTTCGACGTGCTAAGGGACTGGGGCCAGGACGCGTCATGGGACAACTGGCGAGTGCTGGCTCCCGTCGCGCGCATTCGCGAAGTTCTTGCCGATGAACCCCGTGCGCATCTCACCCTTCTCTACACTCCCGACGACGCCTGCATTGGCGGCTCGCCCGCCGCGTGTCTTCGCATCGTCGAGAAAATCGGCAAGGAGCGCTGCCGAAAACTTGGCTACGACCTCGTCATCCACGCGCCCGAACTCGAACCGGCGCGCGAAGCCTGGCTGCGTGTTCACTCTCAACCCACCACGGCGCCCGAAGGCATCCGCTTCTACACGCACGCGACCGTTGATTCCTACATCCCCACAATGGAGCTGACGGCCCAGCATCTGCTCACGCAGGCGCTGACCACCGTCGACTTCCCAGCACTCATCAACAAGGCCTACGACGATGGCGTTCGCATCTTTGTCGAGCATGGTCCGCGTCAGGGTTGCACGCGCTGGATTTCCACCATTCTTCAGGGCCGTCCGTACTTCGCGGTAGCACTCGACGTCGATCCCTCAACCTCGCTTCCGACCGCCATTGACGCGGCGATACGTCTCTTCGCCGCCGGCGTGCCCGTCGATCTTCCCAACCTGATCGCCGCGCTGCCAAAACCCACGCCTTCATGGACTCCTAGGCGTCCCTTGGTGCTCCCCTCGCATTGGCCGGCGATTCAGGCGCTTGAGCAAAAGCCTCGCAGCAAGCGCGACAGCGATGCCCTGGTCATGGCTCCACCGCCGATGCTTCCGCGCATCTCGTCTCTGCGGTCTTTCGCCACGTCACGCCCTTCTGCCGCGAGCGCTGCTTCGCAGGCATCGCCCGCAGTTTCCATCATGGCTCCGCCGGTAAATCACGCGACGACTGCCATGCCCGCCGGGGCGGCGTCAAACAGCGCCATGTCTGCAGCGCCCATCTCGTCTGCCGTGCACTTCATTGCGCGTGCGCCACTGGCGCCGATTGGTGCCGCGACGCAGCAGTCGCCCGCGATGCCCCAAAACGGCGGATCTCCGATCTCCCATCCTGTGCATGCCGAGTTCCAGCGCATGCTCCACGCGCATCAGGAATTCGTGTCGCTGC
>JBDSLN010000350.1:0-4641 GCA_039916365.1 Vicinamibacteria bacterium | reverse complement strand
GCGAAATGGATGTAAGGCGTCGCATCCTCGCCCATTGTGTTGACCCGGTAGTTGGCGGTCACGCCCACAACTTCAAACTCGGGGCCGTCGACGGTGCGGGTGCGAAAGCGCTTGCCGATGACGTCCTGATCGGGCCAGTACTTGCGCGCCATGGCCTCGTTGACAATCACCACACCCGGCGACTGCG
This sequence comes from Vicinamibacteria bacterium, assembly GCA_039916365.1. Lineage (GTDB taxonomy): Bacteria > Acidobacteriota > Vicinamibacteria > Fen-336 > JAGNNV01 > JAGNNV01. Next base: position 4,454 of record JBDSLN010000350.1, on the reverse strand, counting down.
GTGTATCGCTGGTGGTGAAGCTGCGTCCGCGCAGCAACGGGACGCGCAAAGTTTCGAAGTAGTCGGGCGTCACTCGCGTGACATCCACGACGTTGCCTCTTCCCTCCGGCAACTGGGGGCGCTCAGGGAAAAAGATCGAATTTCGGTTGTAGTTGATCGACATGGGCGAGCGTTCCGTTAACGCCACCGCATCGACACCGGGAAGTGCGCGCAAACGCGGGATCGCTTCGTCCCAGAACGTTTTCCCGCGTTCCTTGGTGTAGCCGAGCATGTCGAGTTCCGCCGAAAGAACCGCGATGCCTTCCGACTTAAAGCCGACGCTGGTCTTCTGCGCCGAAAGTAAGCTGCGGGAAAGCAAGGCGGCGACCACGAGGAGCACGGTCGTGACCGCCATCTGCGACGCGACCAGGCTGTCGCGCAGAGTGAGACGCCGGCGACTCGAGGGAACCGCGGCGACGTCACCCTTCAACTCACCCACGAGGTTCAACTGAGTCGCCTTGAGCGCGGGCGCCAGGCCGGCGACCAATCCAGCCAGCATGGTCAGGCCCACCGTGAAGGCCAGAACCCGCACGTCCATGTTCAAAGCGAAGGTGAGCGGAATGGGGATGGGCAGCATCGTCGTCATGGCCGCGCGGAGCAACAGCCACGCGAGCGATAAACCGGCGAGCGAACCAAGGCCCGCCATCACCAGGCTTTCGGTAACGAGCTGCCGCACAATACGTCCCCGATTGGCGCCGATGGCCAGACGAATGCCGATCTCCTTCTGACGTCCCGAGGCCCGCGCCAGCAGCATGCTTGCGACGTTGGCGCAGGCAATCAGCAACACCATGCCGACCACCACCATCAAGCCGCTCGCGATGGGCAGCAACATCTTGTCGGCCTCGGGGTGAATGTGAACTTCGCTCGTCCGCTTCAGTGAAATCTTGCGCGCGCGATTGGTCTGCGGATACTCGGTCGCGAGGTTCTGGGAAATCACCCCCATGTTGGCCGCCGCCTGTTCGATGGTGGCCTCTGGTTTCAGGCGCGCCTTCGCGAAGAGCCAGCGACGACCACGCTGGTCAAGCCGAGTGGTGCCGGACGGAGAGGGCACGTTGTCCTGAATTCCACCGGGTTCGACTTCATCAATGTAGGCAACGGCCGTCCACAGCTCGGGAGAAAGCATGGGCATCATCCCGGTGAAGGTCGCAGGCATCACGCCCACGATGGTGTACGACTGGCCGTGAATACGAAGCGACTGGCCGATGGCGTTCGCGCTGCCCGCGAAATCTCGCAGCCATCCGCGATGCGCCAGCACAACCACGCGAGGCGCGCCCACCACGTCATCCTCAGGAAGCAACGTCCGGCCAATCGCCGCGTGAAGGCCGAGTACGTTGAAGTAGTTGCCCGTCACCACTTCTCCCAAGGCAAGACGCGACCGATCGGTCATGCTGACCGCCGCGAGCGATGGACTGTACGCCATCATGTCGCTGAAGACGGTGTTCTGCTTCTTCCAGTCCACGAAGTCGGGATACCCGCTGGTCGCGTAGGTGTCGCCGTCGCTGCTGCTGGTGTAGATGTCGACCAGCCGATCAGGCCGATCGACTGGCAAAGGACGAAAGAGCAGGCTGTCGACCAGGGTGAACAGTGCCGTATTGAAGCCGATGCCAATCGCGAATGAAGAAATGGCCAGCACAGTGAAGGCCGGGCTCTTGCGGAGCCAGCGGAACGCATACCGAATATCAGCCAGAAGCGTTTCGAACATGAGGTTCTCCTTGCTATGCCTTACGATGGGCCCGCCTTCAAAGTTCCGACCGTTAGCTAGAACCGGCAACCAAGTTTCCTGGGGAGATTGTAATGAGACCAACCTTTTCGCTGTGCGCTGTCCTTGCGTTGTCCGCCTGCTCGGCGCCCCCGCCCCCTCAGGCGCCCGCGTCCACCGCGGTGGCCGGGCCAACGCTCGCAACCTACTTCGACACCGCCGGCCGCGACGACGTTCTCTCGGGCGGCGTAAAAATGATTCCCATCGATACGCCCAAGGGCAAGTTCAAGGTGTGGACCAAGCGGGTCGGCAACAATCCAAGGATCAAGGTCCTTTTGCTGCACGGTGGGCCGGGCTCGACGCATGAGGGCTTCGAGGCATTCGACAGCTACTTCCCGAAGGAAGGCATCGAGTATTACTACTACGATCAGCTGGGCTCGGCCTACAGTGATCAACCCAAGGACGCGAGCCTTTGGGATCTTCCTCGCTTCGTCGAGGAAGTGGAACAGGTCCGCACCGCCCTTCGTCTCGACAATAACAACTTCTATCTCGTCGGCGCCTCGTGGGGTGGACTGCTCGCCACCGAATACGCACTGAAGTATCAGAAGAACCTGAAGGGTCTGGTCATCTCCAACATGATGGCGAGCATTCCCGCGTACGTCGAGTACGCCGACAAGGTCCTGATCCCCGCCATGGATCCGCAGGTCGTCGCCGAGATCAAAAAGATCGAAGCGAAGAAGGACTACGACAATCCGCGCTACATGGAACTGCTCATGCCGAACTACTACGCCCAGCATGTTCTGCGGATGCCGCCGGATCAGTGGCCAAACCCCGTGAATCGCGCCCTCGGCAAGATCAACAAGGAGGTCTACATCCCCATGCAGGGGCCCAGCGAGATGTCCGCGTCAGGCAAGCTCGAGACGTGGGACCGCGTGGCCGACCTCGACAAGATTACCGTGCCGACGCTCGCCATCGGCGGCACCTACGACACCATGGATCCGAAACACATGGAGATGATCGCGAACACGGTGAAGCATGGCCGTTTCCTGCTCTGCCCGAATGGGTCACACTTCTCGATGTACGACGATCAGAAGACCTACTTCGGCGGCCTGATCAAGTTCATCAAGGATGTCGACGCCGGGCGGTTCTAACGCGCCGGCTGGAGGCTAAGTTCCTTCAGCAGCCAAGCATCGCGATCCGCCACGACCTCCGGAAGGTTCATTCCGTGGTCGACGTCATAAAACTTGCGATGGGTTGCGATTTCCTTCTGAGGAATGCCGGCCGCGCGCGCAATGATTCCGGTATCCACGCGAGAGATGAAAACGTCCTTGTTGCCGAACTGGAGGAACGTCGTCGCGTTCTTCACCTGGCGCAGGTAGTCGGTGAGTTCGAGCGGAGCATTCTGGCGAAGGTAGTCGGTCTTCGACTTCGGCTGTGGACCGAGGAACGCCCAGTCGTTGAGGCTGGGTACGACGGCGACATACACGTAGGTCTTCGCGCGTTGATCCACGCCGGCCATCATCATCGAGTACATCCCCCCAAAGTCGTGTCCGACCACGCCGACGCGCGCCTTGTCGATATTGGGCTGTGACATCAGCAGATCCATGCCGCGGCGAAGGGTGACCACCTGCTTGATGGAGTTCGCGTAGTCCTCTTCAGGCACGCGCTTGCCGAACCAGTCGGGATTGACGGCCGTCGACCACATCGTGTCGACGAGAACGGAGACAATGCCTTGCGACGCGAGCTTCGTCGCTTCATTCAGGAACTCCGTGCGGTTCGTGGTCGCAGGCTCGCCCAGCCAGTGAACCCACAGCACGGCGGCAAAGGGACCGTTGCCCTCAGGCGTCACGATGTAGGCGGCGAGCGATTTGCCGGTCAGCGCATCGAACGTCACGTCGCGGACCGTGGCTCCTTCGCGCTTCTCCATGCCCTTCTCTGACACTCCGAGCGGAACCGTGGCGTTGTAGTTGAAGAGGGCGCGCTGCGCCTTGAACTCGTCGACCGCGGGCGACTGGGCGACCACGGGCGGGCCAAGCGCGCTCAGTGTGGCGGCGACAAAAACGGCTTGATGAAAGGCTCGCGTCATGGGTCTCACCTCGATGAAGTAAAGGAACGCTAACCTCATTTCATCAAGCCAGACAAGGCTTTTCTGGCGCTGGATCCCGGCCTTTTCTGGCATCGGTCAACTTTCTGAACCACGCCCTTCTCAATCGTCAGCTTCTCGAGATCGTCAGTTGCCCAGGCGATCTGTAACGCGCGACGAACCAAAGCGATCTTTTTCGCGCTCTTGATGCTGCGCAGATCGTCCAAGACCCGATTCAAGTCCTTGACTTCCGATCGCCGCGATGGGGATCGCCAAAAGTTGAGGGAATGCCGTTTCCCCGAGCACGAGTCCACCGGAGCCGTTTAGGCTCTTCTTAGATCCCCACACCGGAATACCATTACCTGACGCCGAAGGACAAGACTTGACCATCGCTCTCGCGCCATTGTGGTTCATCGAAAGTGAGATGCGTCGGCTCACCGCCGTAGACCCCCAGCAGCCGCCACGAATATGAAGCCGAGTACCTCGACCTTTGTATTGCGCCTTGCTCTGGCGAACGCCCTGCTGCTTGGTGCGCTGCTTCTCGTCACCGAGGGCCTCACTCGTGCGATCGGGTGGCGCTACCGCGCCATCCCCGAGCCGCGGTCCGACGCGCAGCTGCTCATGTACGACAGT
>JBDSLN010000349.1:0-8295 GCA_039916365.1 Vicinamibacteria bacterium | reverse complement strand
ACGCAAAGGCGGGGTTCACCGCACCAACAAGGAACAGAAATATGAGCGAAGCCCAACCGACACTGCGTGTCTGGTTCGGGCTGGAGAGAAACATCCTTCGGGCTCCGCTCACTTGGCTCATGGCGTGACTACTTCAGGCTGTCGAGCGAAAGACTGATCCGGAAGCGACGCGGCAGGCCTCGATAGCCCAGAACCTCCTGATAGCTCTTGTCACCTACATTCTCGATGGTTCCGAGGAGGCGCGCATTCGGATGGACCCGAACAGCGGCTCTCAGGTCGACACGAGTGAAGCCCGGGTTCTCCAGGAGGCCGATACCAAGGAAGTCCGAGTCAGCACGCTTGCCGACACTCACAAGGGTTGCAGAAAGCGTCGCGCGCGAAACCGTTGCTTCCGCACTGATCGAGCCCTGGTTCTTCGGCCGGCGGCGAAGCTCCTTGCCCACGGCAAGCTGCGGGTCGCTGCTGGTGCTGAGGACGATCTCGCTGTTCTGGTGCGTGTAGTTGCCGAGCAGGCGCAAGTGAGTGGAAGGACGCCACTCGCCGGAGAACTCGACTCCGCTGGCCCGGGTCTCGCCCAGGTTCTCGTACGTTCCCCTGAAGGGCGAGAACGAGACGATGGTGTAAGCGATCTGATCGAGATACTGGTGATGGAAGTAAGTCGCCTGGAGCTTGAAGTTCTCCCGGACCTGAAGGTCCACCCCGCCGTCATACGTGCGTGCCCGTTCCGGCTTGAGATCGGGATTACCGAGGGCGAAGGACGACGTTCCAAAGCTCTCGAAAAAACTCGGAGCTTTGATGCCGGCTCCGGCGCTTGCGCGCACGGTCAGCGTGACCTCGGCGGTGCGAGCCGCGACGAGCGCGATCGAACCATGGGGTACCAAGGTCGTTCCCGTCGAGCCGTTGTGTTCGATGCGAGCGCTCAGCGTGGCGAAGGCGCGTGAAGAGAAGGCGATCTGATCCTGCACGAACGCGCCGTAGCTGGTGCGCTCCGGCGAGAGAGGCGGGAAGCCCACCGTGCCGAGATCGCCCGTCTCCTTCTCGATGTCGCCGCCCGCGGTCAGTGAATGCTGACGCACTTGCCCGCGAAGCTCATACGTTCCGAATATGCGATCTGTATTGTTCGCGTACGGATCGCCGGGGAAGTCGGACGACGTGAACGATGCGACTCGGCTTCCGAAGCGGGGAAGGAAGGTGCCGGAGTCGAGCGGATTCAGCGAGAGTTGCTCATCGCGCTTGAATCCGACCCGAGCCGCGTGAGAAACGGCGCCTGAGTTCCACTGACCGAACGCGGTTGCAATCAGAAGGTTCCGCTCGTAGCGAGCATCCAGATCGGGACGTCGGAAGAGCGTCTGGCCAGGAGTACCGCCTTCCGACTTGTTCAGCCGGAAGGACGCTCCAACGAACCCCGAAGTCGCGCGCCGTTGGGCGGAAGCCGCGAACAGGTTCGAGTTGAAGTCGGCGTTTGGGCCGTCGTTGTCGGTTTCAGAGTGCCCGAAGGAAACGGAACCAGACGCGTCGCCGCGCTTGCCGTTCGCAGTTGCCGAGATCGACTTCGTTCCGAGATCGCCGGCGCCTACTTCGCCGCGCAGCCGCGATGGACCGTCACCCGCAGAGGTCTGAAAAGAGACCACGCCCGCGAGCGCGTCCGATCCATAGAGCGTACCGAAAGATCCACGTATGACTTCCACGCGCTGAAGATCGGGCGTCAGCAAGGTGCCAAAGTTGAAGTAGCCGCCGGGCTCATTGACCGGCACACCATCGATCAGAACGCGCGCGAAGCGCGATTCGCCGCCGCGCACGAAGAGCGACCCCTGGCCGCCCACACCGCCCGTTGCACCGACCGAAACTCCGGGTAGTTCGGCCAGCAGGTCGGTCAGTCTCAGCGTCTGACGCTCCTTGAGGTCATGGTCGTCAATGACGCTGGCGGAGATTCCCACGGACGAGATGGCGGTGCGGGAACGCGTCGCGCTGACCAGAACGTCTTCGCGAATCTTCGCAGGACGAAGTTCGATGTTGAGGGCGATGTTCTGACCCGCGACGACAACCGGCGCAGCATCGATCTCGAAGCCGCGGACCGTGGCGACGTACGAACCCTCAGGCAGATCAACCGTGAACTCGCCTTGCGATCCGGTGACGACCTCGCGCGCGATCGAGGCGCTTGCGAGACGAACAACGGCCTGAGAAACCGGCAGGCCATTCTGGGTCTTGACCGCGCCTTTGACCTCAGCGGCGGAAACGGCAGAGGGTGCGATTGCGCTGAGTGCGGCGAATGCGACCAGACTGAAACGACGGAGTGTCCTTGCGGACCGATGGAGCGACATGACGATGGGAATCCTTCCTCGAGGATGGGGCTGACGCGCGAGAGAAGGGTCACGGACTCAGCCAAGCATGCCCTCGACAAAGATGGAAAGGCACTGCCGGATGAGCGATCGTGGTCTTCTTCCGCGAGAAGCCGCGTGGTTGATTGGGCCGACTTCACTCTCAGGCAGGTTTCCTGGCTTCCGGGTCAATGCTGCTTCTCTTGAGCCTTCCCCGGGCGATGAACCCGAGTGGCGGACCGATTGAGAAGCGGCTCTCCGGCTACAGTGGCGGGACCGCGCAGGTATTCGACCTGCTTCCCTTTTACCCTCCTTTTATGGAGGCACCTTGAGCGACGGACGGAGGATATCTCACGTCCGCTCCCGATGACGGACGAACTACCTGGCGTCGGGCCCGGTTTTGATCGGATTCTTTTCTTCGACCCAGAGATTCCAGCCGCCGACCACCGCCTGGGCGGGGACGCCGAGCAGTTGAAGATCCTGTGCAACCGCCGCCGCGGTGTGTTCGGCAGGGCATGCGCAATAGGTGGCGATCACCTTGCCCATGCGGCTCAGCTTGTCGGCGGTGGCGGCGTCGATCGTGCTCCCGGGCATCGAGAGCGCTCCCGGGATGTGTCCTCGCTGGTAGGTGGCGTTGCTGCGTACGTCGAGGATCACGACACTGCCCGAAGCCATCAGCTTCTTGAAATCCGCCATAGGGATACGCTCGCTCTTGGGCATCGGCACGCCCGGCGACTTGGAGACGAGCGCCTTCTCGGTCTTGATCTGAGCCGTGCCCGACAAGGGAAGGAAGAGGGCGACAAGCGCTGCCGCGACCTTGATTTTGGAGATAGTCATGAGTTTTTCGGTCCTCGAAGTTTCATCGCAGATTGTACGCTTCGACTTCGAACCGCTTGGAAACGTCATGGCTCCCTCTCCCGAAGTCCTCCCGAAAAAACCGCGCACGATTTTGCACGTGGACATGGACGCGTTCTACGCTGTGGTGGAAGAGCGCGACCGCCCCGAACTTCGCGGAAAGCCCGTGATCATCGGGGCCGATCCGAAGGGCGGAGCGGGCCGCGGTGTCGTATCGACCTCTAGCTACGCGGCGCGCAAGTTCGGTGTGGTGAGCGCCATGGCTATCTCCACCGCCTATCGCCTGTGTCCGCAAGGCATCTTCATCCCGCCTGACATGAAGAAGTACAGCGAGGTCTCCCATCAGATTCGCGCGATCTTCGAGGGGTTCACGGACCTGGTCGAACCGATCTCGGTCGACGAAGCGTTTCTCGATGTCACTGCGAGCGTGCGTCTCTTTGGCGATGGAGAGGAAATTGCGAGAAGGATCAAGACTCAGATCCGGGAAGAGACGGAGCTGACCGCATCGGTCGGCGTGGCGAGCGCCAAGCTCATCGCGAAGATCGCTTCCGATCTGAAGAAGCCGGATGGCCTGGTGGTGGTGCCGCCGGGGACGGAACGCGCTTTCCTGGCTCCCCTGCCCGTTCGGCGTCTGTGGGGCATTGGCCCAAAGATGGAAGAACGGCTGGCGAAGCTCGGAATCCACACCGTGGGTCAGCTCGCGGATGGAAAGTCTTCCACCCTTCTGGGCACGCACGGCCTCGACCTGCAGGGGCTGGCGCGGGGAGAGGATGACCGGCCCGTCGTGTCCGACGCCGGGCCCGCCAAAAGCGTGTCGATCGAGCACACGTTCGATGCGGACGAGGGGCAGGTTCGTGCGCTGAGGAAGACGTTGCTCTCCCTTGCGGATGAACTGTCACGCCGCCTTCGCGCAGAATCGCTCGCGGGAAGAACCATCACCCTCAAATACCGTGATGAGACATTCAAGACGACCACTCATGCCCGTTCGCGGAAGTCGACCACAAACATTGCCGCCGAGTTGTTTGAGACCGCATCCTCGCTCTTCGACGACGTCCATGGAACGTTGAAGGTCAGGTTGCTGGGAATCGGAGTCACCGGCTTCGACGAAGCGGTTCAGAAGTCACTCCTCTTCGAAGAGGATCAGCCAAAGCGCGGTGCCCGCATCGACGAACTGCGCGACAAGGTCCGTGAGAAGTACGGGCGAAAAGCGCTCGTGCGCGCGAGCGATCTCGAGAAATAGTCGATCGCGAGGAACACCGTGAGCGGGATCACCTGCGCCGCGGGGGGCACAGTCCTAGGCTACCTAGGTCCAGAGGAGGACCACAGATATGCGTCATCGAATGGCTTCGTTCACTCTCGCCACAGGCGTCGCCTTGAGCACGGCCTTCGCCGCGTTCGGCGGCGATCGCGCGGCGGAACAGAAACAGTCGCAGTTACAGGTTCAGGCGGTGTTTGAACGTCTGATTGCCGCTAACAACGCAGGCGATGCGGCGGCCTTGTCCAAGTGTTACGAGGGCGAAGGCTTGCTTCTACCGCCCTCGGGCCCGCCCGTTCGTGGCCAGGCGGAGATCCGGAAGCGTTATGAAGCGGTCTTTGCCGGCACCAAAGTGAAGGTCAACATGAAGTCGGAGGAGCTGTGGGTTCTTGACGACTGGGCGCTCAGCCGCGGCGTGACCACGGGATCCACTGTTTCCAAAGCGAGCGGCGCTTCCCGGCGGGTCCACGACAAGTATTTGATGGTGCTCAAGCGCGATGGGGACATCTGGGTCATTCACAACCTCATGTGGAATCCGATGGGCTAGCGTTACGAGGGCGGCGAACTGAGAAGTGGCGACCATCGGCCCTACATTTGCCACTCTGGTCGCCGATTCGTTCGACCAGATTCACGGGAGTGCCAAGGGCAAATGTCGCCACGCTGTCGCGGATGCTCCATGCCCTTCAGACCCTGGTCCGTCTGACGTCCAGCCCGCTCCGGCGTGAGGCCCTCCGCGAAGATGGCGACGTGCGCGAGGCCGTCGAGAGCTCTTCGGACGGCACTGTTTGCATCGCTCATATGGGGTTGGCTGACCCCGGTCCTGGCGAACAATCCGGGCGACGCGCCCCATTCTCCGTCCCCTGGGAATGGAGCTATTTCCGCGGCTCCGGTGAAGGTAGACGTGCGTCCGGTTGCGCACGATCAGAAAATCAAAGAACGTCTCCAGAGCGTGATGAACGCCACCGGGTGGTTCGCTGACCCTCACGTGCGAGTCGAAGACGGGGTGGTCTTTCTGGGCGGCCAGACCGACACCAAACAACTGAAGAAGTGGGCGGGCGACCTGGCAAGTAACACCCAAGACGTTGCCGCCGTGGTCAACCGGATCGAAGTGAACAAGCCGTCCGTGTGGAACTTCCGCCCCGCTCGAGAGGGGCTCTCGACGCTGGTCCTGCTCGCCCTCCAGGATGGCACATACAATCCGCCATCATGGACCTTGATTCAGCCTTCAAACGGATCTTTGACGACGACGAACCGGACGCGCTTGGCTCCGGCTGGTGGAGCGGTGTGGCGTCGGTCTTCCTCGGAATGCTCGGGTTCGCTGGTGGACTGTGCCTTCTCTTTCCGGAGTGGCTGACCACGCCGTCCGTCCGACAGGCGGTGTCGCTGCCGCTGGCCCATGGCCTTGTGCAGGCGTGCATCGCGCTTTCGCTTCTTTCGGGTTTTGTGTCGGCGTTGCTTCGCCGTCGGAAGGTCCTCGCCCTCGCAGGAGTGACCCTTGCTCTTCTGGGTTCGCTCGCCGGGTCGGGCGCTCCGCCTCCCGCGGTCTTAGGTGGACGAGGCGTCCTTGGCCTCGACTGGTTCGCGCTGAACCTTCTCCTCACCACACTGGTGTTCGTCCCCATGGAGCGCGCCTTTCCTCTAAAGCCATCACAGAGTCCCTTCCGTGTGGGCTGGACCACCGATGCCGCACATTTTCTGGTCAGCCACCTGCTGGTTCAGCTCTCGCTGTATATGACCCTGGCGCCGGCGCGCGTTTTGTTCGCGTGGGCGCTTTCGCCGGCGCTGCATGCCTTCTTTGCCGGCCAGCCGCTCGTGGTTCAGTTCCTCGAAGTGATGGTGGTGGCCGACCTTACCGAGTATTCGGTCCATCGGCTGTTCCACCAGATTCCGCTTCTGTGGCGATTCCACGCCATCCATCACTCGGCTCGCGCCATGGACTGGCTTGCCGGATCACGTCTGCACCTGGTCGACATCTTTCTGACCCGAGGGCTGACGTTTGTGCCGATCTTCGTTCTTGGCTTCGCGGCGCCCGCGGTCTATGCGTATCTGATCTTCGTTTCGTTCCATGCCGTGTTTATCCACGCGAACGTGCGTTTCAACTTCGGAACGATCGAGGGGTGGATTGCGACTCCGAGATTCCATCACTGGCATCACAGCGCCGCTACCGAGGCGATCGATCGGAACTTCGCCGTCCACCTGCCGCTGATCGATCGGGTTTTCGGAACGCACTACGCTCCCAAGGGACAGTGGCCCGACGCCTATGGAATCCAGGGCGACCCAGTCCCCGATGGGTATTGGGATCAGACGACTTGGCCGTGGGTGAAGACCCGCTGATTCGTTCGATGGCTCCGAGGATCCAGCCCTCCTCGCGGGCAATTCGTTGGGTCGTCCTCGATGCGAGTGTGAGATCGAGCAGGGGTGCGAGATCTGTCTGTCTGGCCCAAAGAGCGGTCGTCGCGGCGTCGCGATCATGTTCCGTCCATTCCGTTTCAACCTTCAGCAGGCCGCGCGTCTTAAGGTCGCGTTTGCAAAAGGCCGGATAGATCTCGCCGCCGACGTGGGATTCGCCATCGTCACGCATCAACTCAAAAGGCCAGGCTTTGACGTGCAGGCCAAGGCGCTTCGTTTCGGCGAAGAGCAGGTGCAGTTCGCGAAGGCCAGTCAGCGTTTGTCCCGCCACCGCACCCGTTCCACCAAGACGCGTCGCGGGTTTCGCGCCGGGCATCAGTGTTTCCGTGAGGCGGATCGCATTGCCTTTCCATGAGGATGACGGAGGCAGACCGTACTTCGCGCCGAGGGAATGAACGCGACAGTGGAAGATGTCCGAACCAACCGCCCGATTGAACAGGGCGGCGTAGGTGGAAGGCGACGACAGGGCCGGCAGGGTCGTTGTTCCCGCCGTCAGGCGAGCGAGCCGCTCTCGCCAGGGGAGGTCCTCAAGGGTTGCCGCTTTCAGGAGATCGCGCGGCCAGGACCACTGATGATCGATGCCGAACAAGACGCGCCGGTGTTCGTGAGTCGCGCTTTCCAACTGATGGATCAGCGCCTCGCGCAGAGTCGCGCGCGTGAAAGGCCCGACGATCTTGCGCGGCTGGCCTTCGACGCCATCCACACGGAACAGCGAGATCGCCGCCTTCTGCGCGGACTCGCTCTCTGCGCCTGAATAGTCCGCGAAGAGAAACGTGTCGAAGTGTCCGGGACGATGTGGTTTCATCGCCCCGGACTTCTTGACTTCGTTCAGCGGGAACTAATTGGTGGAGGCGGGCTTGACCGGCACCGAACTCACGCCACGCGGACGGGACACCGCGTTCGCGAGAATGCGGTAGGCGCCGGGGGTGCCTGAGGGGAGCTGACGGAACAGGCCCAGGCCGATGTAGCTCCACGTTCCCTTGCCGACTTTCGCCTCGACCAGAAGGCCCTTCTTCTCGCCGGGGTTCTTCGCCCACGGATCGGAAGACTTCAGCACATCCACGTACCTCGGATCCCGAGCGTCGAAGAAGTACAGACCGCGTTCCTGAACCCATCCGTCGAAGTCCTGCGACGTGATCTTGTTCGGCGCGCTCACGAAGCGGGACGTGGGTGCCATGATCTCGATCGGCGCTTCCTCGACGGTGACACGGTTGGACGACACCGAGCCCGGGTAAGGCGCGAACGGCGAGTTCGGCACCGGGCGGGGAGCCCCACCCGGACCTCCAGGACCACCACCCGAGAAGCCGCCTGCGAACACCGGCTGCGACAGGGCGTTGAACTCAAACTTGTTGTACTGAACCACCAGGTTGCCGCCGTCCTCAACATACTTCATGACGCGGGCGTAGTTGACCTTCAGGTCGTTACGGTTCTGGAAGGCGCGTGTTCCGGTCACGATGG
>JBDSLN010000348.1:0-2844 GCA_039916365.1 Vicinamibacteria bacterium | reverse complement strand
ACGGCGCGAGATAGGAACCACGTCGGCGCCCGCCGAGGCCAGGCCGTTCGTGAGGGCCAGGCCGATGCCGGAGGTTCCGCCGACCACGACGGCCACGCGCCCGGTGAGTTCGAGTTCTTTCATCGGGACCTTTGCTGTGCGGTTTATTTCTTCGTGCGGGCGCGCTTGGTCAATGAAGCGTCTGGAGCGGGTGCGGCGGACGTGGCGGACGTGTCAAGCGGCTCTTCCTCAGACGCCTGCGCCTGTCGGGCAAGGGCGAGGTGCATGCCCATTTCGTCGCGCGCCTTCTCGGCATCGCCCGCCTTGATCGCGCGATAGATGCGGCGGTGCATCTCGGCCGACTCCTTCAGGTCCACGGCGCGCTCAACCGTGCGTCGCCGCGTCTCGTAGACCAGCTCCGAGATGGTGTCGATCAAAGTGGCCAGCACGGGATTGCCTGAGGCAGCCGCCACTGCCTTATGGAACTGAACGTCGTGAATCAGATATTCCTGCGGATCGTCGAGCGCCGCGTACATCGCCGCCACTTCGTCGGCCAGAACCGTGATCCGCTCGGGCGTCGCGCGATCGGCCGCCATCGAGGCCGCACCCAGCTCCAGAACACGCCGCGCTTCGAACATGTCGTCGCGCGTGAAGCCGTGAAGTGCGGCAAGAAAACTCAACGGCGCGACGCCGAGGCGCGGAGGCCCATCCGCAATGAAAGTGCCGGCGCCTTGACGGGACTGAATCACTCCGAGCGCCTGAAGGGTCTGAAGCCCGGATCGAAGCGAAGGGCGACTCACTCCAATCTCTTCGGCGAGATCGCGTTCTGCGGGAAGACGATCGCCCGGCTTCAGCTTTCCGGCATCGATCTGTCTGCGAACGAAGTCCACCACCTGCCCCGCCGCCGGAACGTCGGAGTCGAGCTGAGAGGTCTTACCTTTGATGGAGGGAGGCATCTTTAGAAAGGGAAAGTGGTTAACCGGGGGAGGGGTCGAGCGAGCAACGGCGGCTCTGGGACTGCAGGGCGAATTGTACCGGATATCGAATATTGTAGGGGGATCGATGAGCATTTCGAATGACTTATTTCGGTGGGCGGGCCGGACTGGACCATCGGCCCGGAACGGGGCCTGGCCCTCTTTGGTCCGACCACTTCTCGAGACGCCGCGCGGACGTCGATCGAGACTCAACGGCATCCTGACATGGAGAATCGAATGAAATCGCGCCTTTTCCTGGCCAGCTGGCTTGTCGTTTTCGTCGGCTCCAGCATCACCGGCGCCCAATCCGCCCCCTCAACCCTGCTCACCGTAGATCCTTACGGCAAGGGAGCCTTCAAGACGATCCAGGCTGCCCTCGACTCTTTGTCCGAAGACGCGTCGACCCCGCGGGTCATCCTGATCAAGAACGGTGACTACTCAGAGAAGATCTACATCACGAAGCGGCATGTCGCCTTGGTCGGCGAGGATCGAAAGAAGACACGCATCATCTATCCCGAGCTTCGGAAGAACTGGCGGAAGGATCACCCAGACGACTGGGGCTCGGCCGTGATCAACATCGGCGACACCGTTTCGGATCTGGTGATCGCGAACATGACCGTGCACAACAATTACGGTTCGCTGCACGGCGACAACGATCACCAGTTCGCGATCCGCAGTGGAGGTGCTGCGACTCGTCTGTCGATTCTCTCGGCGGACGTGATCGCCGACGGGGGCGACACCCTGAGTCTCTGGAACACCGCGACCGGCATGTACTACCTCGCGGATTGTTACTTCGAAGGGTATGTCGACTACGTCTGTCCGCGCGGTTGGTGCTACACCACCGACAGCCGGTTCTTCGGACACAACACGTCGGCCAGCATCTGGCATGACGGAAATCAATTCGAGGCTTCAAAGTTCGTCATCCACAACTCCAGTTTCGACGGCGTGCCAGGCTTTGCTCTTGGGCGCAACACGCGCGACGGCCAGTTCTTCATCCTCGATTCGTCGTTCTCGAAGACCATGGCCGACAAGCCGATCTATCAAGCTCCCGGCACCGCCACCTTCCAGTGGCCGCTGCGCGCGTACTTTTGGAATGCGATGAAGGAAGGAGCGCCGTTCGCCTGGCTCGCCGACAACCTCGGACTCGCCAAAGGCTCGCCCCGTGCCGAGGACATCGATGCGCGCTGGACCTTCGCCGGGCGCTGGGATCCTGAAGAGTCGCTGCCCGCGGTGTTGGCCGGCGCTTCGATTCCGCGGCCGCGGAATACGGCTTCCGTATCGGCTAACAGCGTGGAACTGAAGTGGCTGGCGGCGCGCGACGCCGCGTCGTACGGAGTCTTTGTCGGTGAGTCGCCGACCCTTTCTCTCGCCGGGAAGGTGACAACCCCGCACTTCACTCCGAAGGGCTTGAAGGCAGGCACGACTTACAGCTGGCGCGTCGATACGACGACCTCCACGGGCGCACGTGTTACGGGCCCGACGTGGACGTTCACGACACTCAAGTAGCGCCTATCGAGTGGGCTCCAACGCCGTACTTCTTGTCTCGATGACGCGCCAGACATTCGAAGTCGGCACGCTCGTCGCTAGGCGTCACATGATGAATCTGTTCGAACGCCCCGTCATAGAGCTTGCGGCCCACTTGCTTGTCTCCTCGACAACGTGATTCGCAGGGAGGGCGAATTCCCTCCGTCTCATCGCCTTCTCGGATCTCACGGCCGCCGACAGTCTCTAGACCAGCGGGTCGACCGTGATCTCCGCTTCGTTTCCTGCCTGGTCTCTCGCGACTGCTCGCAGCCGATGCGATCCGTCGGGGAGTGAGGTGGCAAACTCTCCGCGTGTTTCACTCGCAGAGACGGCCAGCAACCCGGTCATATCGGTGTGGGGCTCGAAT
>JBDSLN010000347.1:0-3225 GCA_039916365.1 Vicinamibacteria bacterium | reverse complement strand
TTCTTGGAGACACACATGAATATCCGCCGCATTCTTACCCACACCCTCGTCCTCAGCGTCGCCTCCCTCGGCCTTGCCGGTTGCGACAACAGCAGCAAGCAGGAGCGCTATGTCGCCGAGCTTCGTTCGAGCAATGAAGTGCCCGCGAACAGCTCCACCGCCGTCGGCCGCGTGGTTCTCCTCGTGGCGGAAGACGGCTCCTACGCCGAATACTCGGCTGAAGTGAACGGCCTGACCGGCGGCATTCAGGGCGGTCACTTCCACCGCGGCGCTGCGGGCGCGAACGGTCCGGTCGTACTCAGCTTCTTCGCGGTCAATGGCGTCAAGACCAACAGCGTTGTGCCCGGCACGACCGACCTTGAGATCAACAAGGCAATCGCGCGCACCATCTCGAAGTCAGAACTCGACACGATCCTCACCGACCTTCGCGCGGGCAACCTCTACGCGAACGTCCACACTCCGAACTTCGCCGGCGGCGAAGTTCGCGGTCAGATGCTCAAACAGTAGAGTCCCAGAGGCACAATTGCCGCAACCGGCCCGCACTTTTGGTGCGGGCTTTTTCTTTGGCGGTGCGGCCGCTCAGCGCGTGCGCGCCTGCAGCAGCATCAGGATGTGGCCCACCACCATGGTCGCCACGATGATGCCGGCCTGCGCGAAGCTGCGTGTCGACAGCATGTAGGCGCAGAACCCCAGAGCGAGCGCGGAGATCGGCATGGCGAAGGGAATCCGGAATTGCGCCGGGCCTTTCGTTCGCCGGAAGACCCAAAGGGAAATGCAAACGAGCGCGTAGACGATCAGCCGTACGATCGCCGACAACACCGCATTGCCCACGAACGTCCCGCCGATAGCGAGCACGCCGGCCACAAATGAAAAAGCAATAATGGCGACGTGGGGAGTCAGAAAGCGCGGATGAACCTTGGCAAGAACCCTCGGCAACTCGCCACGATCGGCCATGGAATAGAGCAGTCGCGGCGACTGCAGGCCGTTGCCGGTAGCCCAGCCCCAGACCGAGATCATGGCCGCGAATGACGCGAACATGATTCCGCTTGGACCCCAAAGGATCTGGAAGGCCGCAGCAATGGGCGCTTTCTCGGCCTGGATGTTCGGCACCAGACCGATGGTGACGTACTGCACTGAGATGTAGACGGTGGCAATCACGGCCAGCGCCACCAGCAGCGCGAAGGCGCTGTCCTTGCGAGCGTCCTTCGCTTCGCCCGCCGACATCAAGGGAGCCTCGAAACCGCCGAAGGCGAAGATCAGAAGCAGCACCGCCTGCGTCCATTGCGGCTCGGCCACGGCCTGGGTGGCGAGCACTTCGGCGGAAACGTGCGGCAGCCCCCAAACCACCAATAGCGCCAGCGGAAGCAGCTTCGCGATGGTGAAGATGTCGACCGTCCAGGACGCCTGCTTCACGCCGATCAGATTGATGACGGTAATCACAAAGAGAACGCCGCTGATGACGAGGGCTCGACCGGCCCCCGACGCCGCGACGGGAAGGATCTGCGAGAGATAGCTCGCGAAGATGTTCAGATTCGCGGCCGCGGACAGCAGACGCGTCCACAGCGTCAGCCAGCCAGCCTGAAACCCGATATGACGGCCGAAGGCCTCGCGTGAGTACAGGTAGGCGCCGCCGCTGTCTTCGAACCGACTCGCAACCTCGGCAAAACACAACACGATGGTCAGGACGCCAAGGGCAGCGATCAGGTGGGCGAGAGGGCTTTGAGCGCCGGTGAGCCTCGCGATGTCCGCGGGCATGCCGAAAATCGCGCTACCAATCACGCCGTTCACGATGGCGAGGGTCAGATCGGTGCGCGAAATGGCGCGTACGGGACGCGGGGCGGTCATCTCTGGATGTTAGCCAATGGGAGCCTTGCTAAGGCCGAATTCCCTGCGACGCGTCTAAACTTGTGGGACTCTCGGAGATCTTCTATGCGACCCTTTTCATGTTTAGGCTTGACCTGCGCGCTTCTCGTGGGGTCGATGTTCACCGCGGCATCGGCTCAAGACGAGGTGTCATCTGTGGCGACCCTCCATCTCGCCGATGGATCCACGGTGGCGCTCGTTGAGTGGAAGCTCTCGTACGAGTTCATCGCCTGGAAGCAAAAGGAACCGGTCAGCTCCGCGAAAGCGCGGCGCGTCAACATTCCCATGCTCGTGCTTGGCAAGAAAACGTATCCCGTCCAGGGAGACTCTCTTTCCCTCACCCACCTGGAGACCGAGGACACCGCGCGCGTCGTCTCCATGAGCCTCAAGAAATCGGGCGATTTCAAGGTCGAGCAGCCAGCCCGCGACATCCTGGCCCCCGATCTGGAAAAGAGCATGGTCTACCAGCCTCGCAGCCTCGACATTTCCGGCAAATCCCTCTCGGGAATGGATCGCGCATTCTGCATCGCGTCGTTTTCGCCCCTGCTGGAATGCGGCCTCACGAAGACCACGCGCATCGTCAAGATCGACTTCAAATGAGTCGCACTTTGGGTTCTGAAGAACATCCTTCCGCACCGTGTCCGAAGTGCGGGCACGGCATCACCATCGCGGAGTTCGACGTGGATCGCGGCGAGATCTTCGCCTGCCCCGCATGCGGTCTCGAGCTTGAGGTTCTGGGCTTTGAGCCGCTGCGACTCGTGGTCGCCGAACCGGCCGAAGAAGACCTCTAACGATCTGGCGCGAGCAAGGTTATGATCCCTCCCTGCTTTTCCAAAGAAAGTCGTCTACGTTAAGGGCCACGTCTGGCTGGCTTTCCATACTCCCTTAAGGAGGCAAGATGTTTGGTCTCGGTGCTCCGGAACTCGTTCTCATTCTCGTCATCCTCGTTTTCATTTTTGGCACAAGTCGGATCGCTGACTTGGGCAAAGGCATGGGCGAAGGAATCCGCAACTTCAAAAAGGCCGTGAAGGATGACTCAAACAAGCCTCAGGGTCCCGCTTCAAGTGAGGAGAAAAAGTAAAATGCGATTGAATCAGAAACTGGCGCTCGCCGCGTTGCTTGTCGTCTCGGTAACCGCGTGCGGGAAGAAAAAACCGGAACCTGTTCCTTTCATCCGTCCCACGCCGACTCCCGCGGTTGTTCCTCAGAACCCCGGCCCCGCGCCGACGCCCATATCGACCGGCGCACAGGTACCCGATTTGAGCGAGTACGAACGCGTTCGCCAGATGGACATCACCGAGATCGACAAGATGGGCCTCCTGAGCGACGTCTACTTCGACTACGACCAGTCTGACCTTCGCG
>JBDSLN010000346.1:0-5528 GCA_039916365.1 Vicinamibacteria bacterium | reverse complement strand
TCGCCGAGTTTGCGGTACGTGCCTTCCTGCAGAAATCTGAGCAGGCGGACCTGGTTTCGCGGCGTCAGGTCGGTCACTTCATCTATGAAGAGCGTGCCGCCGTTCGCTTCCTCAACCAGGCCGGTCTGATCGCTCAGCGCGCCGGTGAAAGCCCCCTTCCGATGGCCGAACATGGTGCTCTCGAACAGTTCGTCGGTGAGACCGGCGGCGTTGACCGGCACAAATTTTTTCTCAGACCGCTCCGAAAGATCGTGGATGGAGCGTGCGACGTTCTCCTTGCCCGTCCCCGTGGCACCGTAGATCGAGACCGGGACGTCATGGGGCGCGAAACGTCGCACCAGGTCGGCGAGGCGACGCACCGGCTCCGAGGAACCGACGAGCCCGGGCAAAAACTCGTCGCCGTCGCTCTCCATGTCGCGCTCGGCGGCGGAGCGCAAGGCGGTGGTCTCCGCGATGACAAGGCTGCGGTCCATCGGCGCGAACGCTTCGATTCCGAACATCTCCTTGAGGTCGGAGCGAACCAAGGCCAGGATCCTGCGATCGCCGAACGACTCGATCCGACCGAGGTTCTCCCGTACCGCGTCGCTCTGCGCGGAGGCGCCCCTCGCAAGGGCGATGCCCAGATGGGCCACGGACACCAGCGGCGGATAGAGGCTCGGGTTCCGAGAGGCGCGTTCGAAGGCGGCGGACGCTTCGCTGCGTTCCTTCCTCATCAGAACCCGCCCGAGCGCGATATCCGCCAGCCCTTGAGCGATCGGTCCCGCATCCTTGATGGACGAGGCAATGCGCGCTTCGCGCAGAGCCAGCGGCGCGTTCGATGCAGACAGCGCGGCGAGCGAGCGTCGGACGTGGGCGCGCGCAAGTCCACCCGGATCCTGTGCGTGACGGAACGATGCGAGAGCGGCGGTGGCGCGTTCGAGCGCTCCTTCGGGGTCGCGTATCGCGAGCTGGGCGTCCGCCAGCATCAGATCGATCTCCGCCCGGCATTCCGAGGCACCGAATCCGCGGCGGGCCACCGCGGCGGCGCGCTCGATCGGCGGCATGGCCGAGTGCGGATCGCCTTGAGCAAGCCCAAGCAGGCCGGTTCGACGTCCGGCGCTCAAATGTTCGTGTGGAGAGAACGCGCGGGCGAACAGGCGTCCGGACTGCCCCGCGGCCCTGGCGGCCTGCGTCCAGTCTCCGGTGTGCGCCATCAGGTCGGCGCGGTCGGAAAGGACGGCCGCAAACGCTCCCGTATCGCGCAGGCCACTCGAAAGGCGGGACGCGCGATCCAGATCTCGCTGCGCACGCGAAGTGTCCCCACTCTCTCGGGCGACCCGTGCATGCAGCTGCAGCGCCTCCAGATACTTCGCGCGCTTCTTCGCTTCGATCGCGCGCTGGCAGGCCGCATCCGTGGCGCGCGCTGCCTCGGCCAGGCGACCGGAACGCAGAGCGATGTGCGCGCGGAAGAGACCAAGGTCGATGCCGTCGGTGGCGAGGGAAGCGAACTTCGTCTCTATGGCCGCGCCTGCTTCCTTGAACCGGCCCAGCCCGAGCAGCGCACGGATCCGCGATCCCTCGGCCAAAGGCATCAGGCGGTCGCAGGGTTGAAGGCCCTTCAAGGTCTCGGCCGCCCAGTCCAGGGCCGCAGCGAATCGACTGAGTCCCAGCGCGATCTCCGCACGGAGCGCGAAGAACGCCCGACGATGTCCCTTCGCCACTCGACGCGCATGAGCTTGCGCCGCCTGGTCGGCCTCAACGTGGCGACCGCGGAGCACTAGAGAACGGAGTTCGAGCAGCGTCGCGTCGGCGCTCTGATCGGTATTTGGAAGAAGAAACATGCTTGGGAGACCTTTCTGCGTTGGAAGGATGGTCCCTTTTATGAGTATCCATTCATTATTTGACTTGTGACGCTTTCCCGAGCGTCACATCGGCCGCTTCGACGCGGTAACGTGGCTCGCCCAAGCAGCGCCCCGGGGCACACCCTTCATGATCGTCGCCATCGATGTCACCACGTTGCGGAGCCGCATTTCCGGGGTGGGCTACTACACGGCGCGCATCGTCGATCACCTCGCGCAACGCGTGGGAGACGGCGTGTCGGAACTGCTTCTGCTCTCGAACGGCCCGGTTGACCGCGCCCTGCCGCCGTCGGCTCGACTGGTTCAGGGGTTTCCGTTCCCGGTTCGCTCCGTGTGGATGCAGTTCCTGCTTCCGATTCTCTTGCGGAAGATACGGCCGGACATCGTCCACTACACGAACTACCTGGCACCCGCCGTCCGCACGGCGCCGTATGTGGTCTCGATTCACGACATGAGCCTGACGCGGACCCCAGAACATCACACATTGAAGAAGCGGCTCCTGACCGCAAGTCTCATCCCGACCGTAGCCCGGGGCGCCCGACTTGTGCTGACCCCTTCGCTTGCGACCAAAGGCGATGTCATGGAAGAACTGGGAATCGACGAAGCGCGCGTTCTGTCCATCCCCTATGCCGCGGCGGAAATGTTCCAGCCGACCGTCACACCACCTTCTGATCCGCGGCTGAGCGGGCCGTACTTCCTTTTCGTCGGCACAATCGAACCCCGGAAAAACCTGGTCCGGCTTCTCGATGCCTTTGCGGAATTCGCTCGCGAGACGCCTGGCGTGAATCTTGTCCTCGCGGGTCAACGCGGCTGGAAATGTGAAGAAATCTACGCCCGTGCCGAGGCGAGAGACATCTCGTCGCGAACGATTGTCCTCGACTACGTGGACGAACATTCCCTTCCGTCGCTCTATTCCCACGCACTCGCTTGCGTATATCCAAGCCTCTTCGAAGGCTTCGGATTTCCAGTCGTGGAGGCGATGGCCTGCGGGACACCCGTTCTCACCTCGAACACGACATCGCTCGCCGAGATCGGCGAGGGAGCGGCCCTTCTGGTCGATCCTTTCAATACCCGGTCGATCACAGCCGCGCTTTTCGAGCTCGCGCGCAACCAGGGTCTGCGCGCCGATCTCCGGGCCAAGGGCCTCGTCCGCGCGCGCTCGTTCTCATGGGAGGAGACGGGGCGGCGGACACTTCAGGCCTATCAACGAGCCTTGGGCTGTTAGATTCCCCGCCGAATGCGCGTCCTTACCGCTGGTGAATCTCACGGACCGGGAATCCTTTGCCTGGTCGAAGGCCTTCCGGCCGGGCTGGACATCCAGCAGGCCCGCATCAATGCTGAGCTCGCCCGCCGGCAGCGTGGCTATGGCCGTGGCGGCCGGATGAAGATCGAACAGGATGAAGTGGAGATCCTGACCGGCGTTCGCCATGGCCTCACCCTGGGGTCGCCCGTGACCCTGCTGGTCCGGAACAAGGACCACGCGAACTGGCTCGACGTGATGTCTCCGGAAGCGTTGCCGGAAGCCGAACGGGCAGCGGCCATCGCGCGGCGCCAACGCACCTCTCCTCGTCCCGGGCACGCGGACCTCGCGGGAGCGCTCAAGTTCATGACGAAGGATTTGCGCAACATCATCGAGCGCTCCAGCGCGCGCGACACCGCGGCCCGGGTGGCCGCAGGCATGCTCGTTCAATCGGTGCTGGATGTCTTTGGCATCGATGTTCGCTCGCATGTCATCCGCATCGAAAGCGCGGTCATCGAACGCGAGGTCACTTTCGATGAGATGGCCAAGGCATCGAACAACGACGTCGGCTGCGCGGATCCAGAGGTCGCTCAGCGGATGCGCGGAGCCATCGATGGAGCGAAGAAAGAGGGCGACACGGTGGGAGGGGAGATCGAGATCGCGGTGCGCGGGCTCCCCCCTGGCGTCGGCACGTTCGCGCAGTGGACGCTGCGCCTCGACGGTTTGCTCGCGCAGGGATTGATGTCCATCCCTTCGGTCAAAGCGGTGGCTCTGGGTTTCGGTTTCGATGCCGGCCGCATGCGCGGCAGCGCCTTCCACGACAAGATCGGGTACGCGCCATCCGAGGGCTTCACGCGACCGTCCAATCACGCGGGCGGCATCGAGGGCGGGATCTCCAATGGCGAAGAAATCCGCGTCCGGGGCATCGTCAAACCCATTCCCACCTTGATGAACCGTCTGCCTTCGGTGGATCTCACGACGCTCGAGCCGGCGCCGGCCGCCATCGAACGCAGCGACACTTGCGTCGTTCCGGCGGCGGCGGTCGTCGGCGAAGCGATGGTCCGCATCGTTCTTGCCCAGGCACTTCTTGAGGCCTATGGGTCTGATTCCCGACAGCAGCTGGCGGCGCATTTCGAAGCGACGCGCAATTTGCGCGCGTCGACGTTTGGTTTCGGCGAAGATCAGAAGTAGAGGAAAGGAAAAATCTTGGCAATCAGGCCTATCGTCAAATGGGGAGAGAGTGTGCTCCACGAGCCCTCCGCACTCGTCCCCGAAGTGACCGACGACATCCGAAAACTGCTCGACGAGATGCACGAGACCATGATTGCGGCGCCCGGCATTGGCCTCGCCGCTCCGCAGATCGGGGTGCCCTTGCGCGTCATCATCGTCGACCTCTCTGTCGGCAAGGATCCGGCACAACTCATCGAGCTGATCAATCCTGAATTCATTTCCCGCGAAGGCGAAGTCAAGGACGAGGAAGGCTGCCTTTCGGTGCCGGGCTACGTCGGCTCGCCGGTTCGCCCGAAGTTCGTCCGGGTGAAGGGTCTCGCCCGTGACGGCTCAGAGCGTGTCCACGAAGGCGAAGGCCTTTTGGCCGTGGCGTTCTGCCATGAGATCGATCACATCGAAGGCAAGCTCTTCGTCGACCGCCTGACTCCGCTCAAACGCGACCTCATGGTGCGCAAGCTTCGCAAGCGGCACAAGTACAACGACTGGGACGAATAAGCCCTTGAAGATCGTCTTCATGGGAACCGGAGAGTTCGCGGTTCCCTCGCTTGAGGCCGTCCACGCAGCCGGTCACACGGTTGCCCTAGTGGTGAGCCAGCCGGATCGGCCGCAGGGCCGGGGCCTGACCTTGCGTCCCACACCGATCAAAGCGGTCGCGGAGCGGATGGGTCTTCCCGTCTTTCAACCCGAGAAGCTTCGTCTCGAATCAGACCGCGTGATCGCGGAACAAGCCGACCTGCTGGTCGTCGTTGCTTACGGCCAGATCTTGCGAGAGAACGTCCTGCGGTGCGCCACGCGCGGCGCGATCAATGTTCATGCCTCGCTCCTTCCAAAGTATCGCGGCGCCGCTCCGATCCAATGGGCGATGGCGAACGGCGAAACGGTCACCGGGGTCACCACCATGCAGCTCGATCGCAGCATGGATACAGGGCCGATGTTCCTTCAGCGCGAATGTGCGATCGCATCCGAGGACACGACCGCAACGCTTGAGCCGATACTCGCGGCCCTTGGGGCAGACTTGCTGATCGAGACCCTGACCGGGCTGGAAGCAAAAACCATGATCGCGCAGGCACAGGATCACAGCCAGGCCACTATGGCTCCCTTGATCAGGAAAACCGATGGCCTCGTCGAGTTCACGCGCGGTGCGTCCGAAATCGCGAACCGCCTCCGTGGCTTTTCGCCCTGGCCCGGGGTTCAGTTCGTCCACGAAGGCCGGACCATCA
>JBDSLN010000345.1:0-4844 GCA_039916365.1 Vicinamibacteria bacterium | reverse complement strand
ACCAACGCGGCTTCCGACGGTACGCAGGAGGCGCTGTCCCATGAGTCGGTCCTCGAAGAGAGCCGTAAGGTCGAGGGCAAGTTCATCGCCGGGTTGCAGGGAACGGTGGGGTCGATTCGATGAAGGCGGCCAAAGCGATCAAAGCGACAAGGCGATGACGCCAAGCGCACCCCCCCTTTCCGGCCTGTCGGACTATGCGCGCGACGCGCGGAAGATGGCGATGGCGCCTTTCTCGAACTTCAAGGTGGGCGCCGCTCTCCTCACCGTTGAGGGCGAAATCATCACTGGCTGCAACGTTGAGAGCGCGACCTATGGGTTGACTCTGTGCGCCGAGCGCGTCGCCGTGTTCAAGGCGGTCTCGGAGGGCTTCAAGAAGTTCTCCGCCATCGCCGTGGTCGCTGACTCGCATCTGGTGACCCCTCCCTGTGGTTCGTGCCGTCAGGTGTTGTGGGAACTCTGCGGAAACATCTGGGTCCACATCGCCGACCTGAAAGGCAACAAGAAAACGATGCGCCTTGCGACGCTGCTGCCCGAGCCGTTCGACAAGCGGTTTCTCTGAGTCGCGGGGTTGGGAGCATCAACTTCGCCGCGTCGGCCTCGGCTACAGCTGACGCTCCGTCTTTGGATCTAATTTGGGAATAGTCAGGAGATTGTTAGGGACCTGCCCCCGGCTCGCGTCGTACGATTCCTCAACAAACCGAGGAGAGACCATGAAACGAATTCCGTTCATCCTGATGCTGGCCTGCCTGGCCACAGGCGCCGCGCAGACGGCAACGGCGCAGGACCCACCCACATCACCGGCTGGACCGGCGCTGGTCGCGGATCCTCCCGGGTTGCCCGTTCCCATCGGGAACCGGATTCGGATCAGCACTCGCGATGATAACGAGACGACGGGCACGCTGGTGTCGTGGAGCGAGCGCGCCGCGATGATCGAAACGGAAAAGGGGAAAGAGGCGATTGAGATTCCGAACGAGGCGATCGCCTCTCTCGACCGCTCGGTGAAGCGCGAACCGCTCACCAAACGCTGGGCCATCATCGGCGGACTCATCGGGGCCGCGGCACCGGCGATTCTGTTCGGCGCCGTCTGGCAGTCGTGCGGGAATTGCCAGGGCAATAGTCTCGAGGGGGCTGTGGCCGGACTCGTCGTCCTCGGCCGGTTCACGATTCCCATTGGCGCGCTGTTGGGCGCTGCTCTCGGGAAAGGACGGCTCACTGACCGCTGGGAGAAAGTGAACCTTGGAAAGGACACCCGCGCGCAACTCAAGGTCGGAATTGTCCCGGATACCCGCGGGGGTGTGAGTGGAGGAGTGACCCTGTCCTGGAGATGAAGTTGGCGAAGACGTCGCCGGCTCCCCGGGCTTGCGATGTTTGGCGAATTCCGGGCGGTCTCGCGGCTCGATCCTTTGATTCCAAGGGAGGCGGATCTAATATCCGAGCACAAGGTCGACGGCTCCCAGCACATCACTCCATGGAGACTTGAATGAAAACCCAAATCCGTTTGACGGTGCGCGTTCTGGCTGCGGCGTTCGTCATGCTTCCGGGCGCTTTGGCGCAGGCCCAAACCACACCCACGGGCACCATCACCGGGCACGTTCAAGATGCCCAGGGGGGCGTCCTTCCCGGGGCAACGGTCATGGTCTCCTCCCCCTCTCTCCAGGGCACGCGGAGCGCGGTCACCTCGACCAACGGCGACTACATCCTTCCCTTTCTTCCAGCCGGCGAGTACACGGTCAAGTTCGCGCTTTCGGGCTTCGCGCCCAAGGCGATGAGCCTGCGCGTTCAACTGGCTGAGACCGTGCCGCTCAACGCGAAGCTCGCGGTGGCTGGCCTGACCGAGGACGTGCTCGTCACTGCTGAAGTTCGCGCCGACTTCACGCAATCCACCACCGCGGCGGCGAGCTATAAGGCCGATCAGATCGAGCGGCTGCCCGTGGGTCGCGACATCCGGGGCGCCGTTCTCCTCGCGCCGGGCACGACCAGCACCGGCCCCAGCGGCAACATCACGTTCTCGGGCGCGGCTTCGTATGAAGGATTGTTCCTCCTCAACGGCGTGGTCCTGAACGAGACGCTGCGCAATCAGGAACGGCTGCTCTTTATTGAAGACGCAATCGAGGAGACCAAGACCTCGACCGCGGCCATTTCGGCGGAGTACGGCCGATTCTCGGGCGGTGTGGCCAACGTGCTCACCAAGTCGGGTGGAAACGCCTTCAGCGGTTCGATGCGCGTCACCTTCGACAATGACAAATGGCGCGCCCTGACGCCCTTCGAGAAGGGCCTCTCGTCCGACCCGCGGCGCAACGTGACCGTCCCCACCTACGAGGCAACCCTTGGCGGTCCCATCCTGAAGGACAAACTGTGGTTCTTCGGCGCGAGGCGGCTTGCCGACAACAAGACGTCACAGACGTCGCTCTTTACCAATATCGTTTACGACAATGCCGTGAACGACAAGCGGTACGAAGGCAAGCTGACCTACGCAATCTCATCGAAGCACACCTTGAAGGCGGCTTACACGAAGAAGAAAGAGTTCGAGAGTAACAACACCTTCGGCGACATCATGGACCGGGCGAGCTTCTACGATTCGTCGAGGCCCGAGAACCTGCTCTCCGCCAACTACACCGGGGTCATCTCGCCGAAGTTCTTCGTTGAAGCTCAATTCTCCCAGCGCCGCTATTCCATCATCGGCTCCGGCTCCCGTTTCACTGACATCGTCAAAGGCACCATGATCCAGGACCGCTCGCGTGCCAGCGCCCGGTGGAACTCACCCACCTTCTGCGCGGTCTGCGGCCTGACCGCCGAGGAGATCGCGGCCGGCAAACTCAACGAAGAGAAGCGCAACAACAAGAACGCCATCGTGAAAGGCTCTTACTTCCTCTCCACCTCGGGCGCAGGATCGCACAGCCTGGTCTTCGGCGTGGACGGTTTTGAAGACACCCGCAAGAACAACAACTGGCAGTCAGGCAGCGAGTATCGGCTGCTTGCCAGTAACACGATCATCCGTGGCGAGAGCCTCTACCCCGTCGTCCTCCCCGGAACGTCCAACACCGATGCGGCCGCCTCCTACATTCTCTGGACGCCCATCTTCCAGGGGACTCAGGGCAGCCGTCTGCGTACGTACTCGGCCTTCGTGAACGACTCGTGGACGCTTGGCAAGAAGTGGAGCTTCAACGTAGGTGGCCGGTTCGACCGAGCCGATGAGAAGGATCAGGCGGGCAACGTGGTCTCGAAGGACCAGGCGTGGAGTCCGCGACTCGCGGCAACGTTCGATCCGAGGGGCAACGGCAAACTGACCTTCCGCGCGGGCCTTGCCCGCTATGTCATGCCCGTCACCAGCGGCATCGCTGACCTGGGTTCGGGAGCGGGCCGCAGCGCCAGTTTCCAGTACGTCTATCGGGGCCCGGCCATCAACGCCGACCTCAACACGCCCAATCCCGTGACCGCGGCGCAAGCGCTGACCGCGATCTTCGACTGGTTCCGGGCCAACGGAGGGACAGACCGGCCCCTGCGCCAGAATCCCTCGTACCCTGGTGTGAGCCGCAAGCTCGGCGAAAATCTGAAAGCGCCGAGCACCCTGGAGTACAGCTTCGGGCTCGGTGGAACTCTGGGCTCCAAGGGGTCGTATCGGATTGATGCGATCTACCGCGATTTCAACAACCTGTTCACCGACCAGATCATGCCCGGTGTCACCGTGGCCGATCCTGCGGGGCGGCGGTTCGATCTCACCACGGTGGTGAACACGGACCAGCTCGACCGCAAGTACAAGGCTCTCCAGAGCCAGATTCAGTATCGGCTAAGCGAACGGCTGTCGCTCGGCGGGAACTACACACTGTCTAACTCGTACGGCAACTTCAATGCAGAGAACACGGCGAGCGGGCCGGTCCAGGATGATTTCCTGTCGTTTGTCGAGTACAAGCAGTCAAGCTGGAACACTCCCACCGGAGACCTGTCCATCGACCAGCGACACAAGCTGCGGATCTGGGCCAATTTCGAGAAGAAGTTCGCCCGCGCGGGGCGGCTCAGCGTGGGGGCTCTTGAGCGTGTGAGCTCGGGCCAGCCTTACAGCGCGGCCGGAAGTGTGGACCCCCGGTTGTTTGTCACAAACCCAGGGTATCTAGCCCCTCCCTCTTCAGTGACCTACTACTACGGCGGTGGCCGCGGTATCTTCAAGACTGACACCGTGTCCGCCACCGATCTCGCATTTAACTACAACGTGCGTGCGGGGTTCCTGAAGAAGGGCGAGTTCTTCCTCCGCGTGGTGGTCGACAACGCCCTCAATCAGGCGGCCCAGGACTCCTCCGGAAACCAGACGGTGTTCAGCGCGACCAACCAGAATGCCGCCCGTACCTTGCAGGCGTTCAATCCTTTCACCACCACCCCGGTGGAAGGCGTGAACTACCAGCTGGGCCCGGACTTCGGCCGGCCCCTTTCGGCAAGCGATTACCAGTCCGCCCGGAGCTACTTCTTCTCGCTCGGCTTTAGGTTCTAGTTTCCGGCAACCCCGCTGCAGCCGGCCGGCAACGAAGACGAAATCGCAAGACTCAACTAATTCCCTTTGAGGGTGCCGTCTTGAAGGAAGACGTGCTCCGACTTGCTGCTTCCCTTTTTCGTCACCACTTCGTAGGTAACGGCCCCGCTCATCGTTAGCATTTCGGCGGACGCGATCGATCCGAATTTCCCTGCCGCGGTCTTCACCGCTTCCGGCAGGTCCGTGATCTCCATCTGTTCCTCGACTTCGACGACGCTTCCCGCGGAGTCCACGATAAGGTCGCGCGTCTTCGCCCCCCGCATGGTCTCAACCTCATAGCAGATCTTGCCCGCGCACTTCTCGACGGCAATGCCCTTCAGTG
>JBDSLN010000344.1:0-4493 GCA_039916365.1 Vicinamibacteria bacterium | reverse complement strand
GTGCCGGTGCGGGCGCGCTCATCGGGGCGCTAAAGGGTGGCAAGAAGGGTGCGGGCATTGGAGCCTTGATCGGAGCAGGCGCGGGTGGTGGTGTAGTCCTTATCGACAAGGGCAAGAACATCAACATCGCGGCCGGCTCGACTCTGACCATCGAGCTGACGCAGACACTGCGCATCGTCGGTTAAGGCTACAAGCTACTGACCGGGGCTGTACTGACGCTTGGTATGGCCCTGGAGTTGCTCTGGGTAAAAGTACACGTCGCGCAGGTTCCCAACGCTGTAGCGCTGAGCCTGATCGTTGAAGTGGGGTGACTTCGGATCGCCGCTCTCCCCCCCCGCGGTGACCGCGCGCGCCCTAACCTTGTCGCCGAATTCGACCGCAGCGACAAAACTGTTGCCGCTCGTGCCGTACCACTTCTTGGTTTGCGGATAGGGCCGCGCGCCGAACGAAGCAAGCGATCCCCAGCGCGCGGAAGCGAAAGGAACCGGAATGCTGAGACCGGCGTCGTTGAAGGGCTGCACGATGTCGCCGGTCAAGCGCTGGAAGCGGTTGATGTCGCCCCATTGCGTGTTCCACTTGCCGAAGTCGGCGGCCAGCTTGTCGGACGCGGTCGCGAGGGCTTCAAGCTTCTGCTGGCCCGACGTCTTGTCGCGGATGACGTCGTAGGCGGTGAGGTTCTCGTCGTCTGGATTGACGCGGGTGCCGCGCCAGATCTCCTCGCCCCAGAAGACGGCGAGCGAGGTGGGAACTGAACTTGCGGCCCAGCGATAGTCCCAGTCGCGAAGCGCCTTGACCTGATCGGCGAGCTTCGCCTTCAGAGGATTCGGCGCCTCGGCGTCATCCCAGGCCTTGATGAGTGTCGGAATGAGATCCGCAAAAGCCGGGAGGTAGCTGTCGTACGCGGCATCGACGAGCGTGTCGACCGTGAAGTCTTTCCGCGCGCTCAACACTCGGATGGCGTGAATGCCTCGCGGATTTTCCACTCCATCCTCGACGTACTTCGGGAAAATGCCACGCTTCGGACTATCTTCGCCGGCCGCCGAGTAGGGCCAGTTGTTGCTGTTGTAGAGCCAGCCATTTTTCGGACTGACCACCAGCGGGCTCTCGTCGATGGACATCGGCGCCCCCCATTCGGTCGCCGCGATGTTGCCCGGGACCGGCTTCGTCCAATCGAACTGAGTGTCGCGTTTAGGGATGAAGTTCGCGTGGAAGTACGCGGTCACGCCATCGGCGTCCGCATAGATCGTGTTGTTCGATGAGTTGGTGTGAAGGTCCAGCGTCTTTCGGAACTCGGCATAGTTCTTTGCCTTCGTGCGGGAAAAAGACTGGGTCAGCGCCTTAAGGGGTTCCTCCATCAGCCGAACCGAGATCCACAGCCGTTTCACAATGGGAGGAATCGTTGGATTGCTGAAACCAACCAGGGGCTCCGCGCGCACGATGGGACCGTGATGGGTCCGATACGTCTCAAACTCCTTCTGCGCCATTCCGTTCTTCGTTTTGTACGCGACCACGATCTTGCGGATCTTCATGGGCCGCTCTTCGTTCCCGTACTCGTAGTTCAGGGCTTTGCCTCGCGTCACCGTGGACTCTGTGTACTCGTCGATGTTGTCGACTCCGCTCGACGTATGCATCCAGCCCGCGCGGTCGTTGAAGCCTTGATAGATAAAGAACTGGCCCCAGGTCACGGCACCGTACGCATTCAGGCCCTCGTCGCTGGTCATCTGGAGTTCGGAGCGAAAGAAGAACGACGTGTGGGGATTAATGAGCAGCAGCGCCTTGCCATTCGCGGTGTGACTGGGAGCTATGGCAATGCCGTTCGAGCCGCTCGGCTCCTTCGGATAGGACAACTCATTCGACGCGACCTGCTTCATCGGGGTGGTCACAGCCTTGCCGTAGAACTTCTCAAGTTCCCGCAAGTTGATGCTCTCGATATCCCCGCCGATGCTGCCTTCGCTGAAGGTCAGCGGCATCCATGGCTCGAAGCGTTTGATCACGCGCGGCTTCACCGCCGGGTGCTTGTGAAGGTAGAAGTTCAGGCCGTCCGCCCAACCATTCATCAAGGCCTTGAGCCAGGCAGGGCTCTTCTCGTACTCGCTCTTCATGTCGTCGGGATCGACGAACAGCTTCATCCGGAGGTCCTGATAGATGGCCGTTTCGCCTTCCGCCTCGGCCAGCCGGCCCATTGAGTTGAGGTAGTTGGTCTCGATCCGATTGAAGTCGTCCTCGGCCTGGGCGTAGATCATGCCGAAGACCGCGTCGGCGTCGGTCTTCCCGTGAACGTGGGCAATGCCCCAGTCGTCACGCGTGATGGTGACGCGCTGAGCCTGCTGTTGCCAGGCCGCCACTTCTGAGAGGGCGGGAGCCGACTGGGCGGAAGCGATGTTGGCCGCGCTCGCGAGCGCAGCGCCGAGAATGAACGTACGAAGGAGACGTCTCATTGAACGACCTTTCAGGATCTAGGGGGAGGTTCGCGGCGACCCTTGAGGATGGCAGCGAAGGAACGCGTCTGGACTTCGGCGACGGTGAGGCCGGTGGCTTCGACATCGCTCATGGCAATGGCAGCGCAGTTCAACGCGCGGAGGAAGTAGTTGAGGAGACCTTGACCGGTAGCCGCGTCGTCGAACACCTCGCCTTGAAGCGTCGCCTGCGCGGCGCGCTCCACGAAGTTCTTGAGACGGGAAGAGGACTGTTCAAGGCCTTCGAGGAAGAAGGCGTAGACCGCGGCATAACGCGTGGGCAGCTGACCCGGATGGAGATCCCATCCTTGATAGAAGCCCTGGCGCAACGAGTGACGGACGTGTTCGTAGTGGAGGCGCCAGACCCGATGAACCGCCTCGCGATTCTCTAGGTGCTGCTCTGGCGTGAGGTGTTTGCCTTTGTGCGGAGTGACCGGCATGACGTTGGTCGCCCCATCGGAGATCGTTACGCCGGTTCCGGCCAGCGACACCTGCATCGTGTGCTTGGCGAAGTCACACGCGGGATGGGTCATCGACTGATACTGCGCGGTGATGTTGCAGCTCGCGGTGTAGTCGTAAGTTCCAAGATGGGCGCCGCGGACGCGTCCGCCACCGGCCTTGATCAGTTCCGGCAGAGCCACTTTGCCCGCTGGACTGAACACCGATTGCGTGGTTTCGACCATCAGCTCCAGCGGGATAGACCCCGGCTTGAGCTTGTGCGCCTTCTCGATCGCGGCGAGGGTTTTGGCGGTGATCGTGACCTGCTCCACCGCGACGATCTTGGGAAGTGTCACGACGAATCCACCCGGCAGCTTCTTGCGGGTGCGGGCCAGCATCGTGCTGATGAAGATGTCGGTGGTGCGAAGGCTGCGCGCAGCCAATTCCGCGGTCAGCGGCTTGATGCGTATACCGATGAAAGGCGGCAAGGTTGAGGCGGCCAGTCCCTTCGCCACTTCCTCAGCGGCCTGCACCGCATGTCCGTCTTCTTCATCGTCGGGCCGATTGCCGTAGCCGTCTTCGAAGTCGATGCGAAAGTCTTCGACCGCTTCACGGTGAAGTTTCTGCACGACGCGTTGGTAGATCGTGTCGGCGAGGCGAGGATCTAGATTGAGTGCGGTGGCGAGCGATGCCGCATCCGGGGCGCTCTCACGCAATCCTTTGAGCGAGAGTTCGCTGAACTTCTTCGCGGTGTCTGCTTTGAACAGATGCGCGCCGCCGTAGACGGAATGGACGGGCTGACGCTCCTCCGGGTCGCCGGGGAAGGCCGCGACGTACTGTTTCCAGGCTTTGCCCAGGGGCTTGAGCAGACCCTTGGTGGTTGCGGGGGAGAGGGATCGCGTGGCGGGCTTCATGTCCGGCTTGGCTCCGTGAGTTCGCGGCTGAGGTCAAGAAGGAGACGGCGCACCGACTGGGCGGCCGCGTGACGGCGGTAGTCGGCAGTCGAGCGCACGTCGTCAATGGGATGGATGGATTGTTCGACGAGTTGTGAGGCTTCGTCGGCCAACTTGGCCGAAACCACACCGGATTCGATCAGCATTTCCACCTTCGCCAGGCGCACCGGTATCGCCGCCACCGACCCCATGGCAAGGCGGACGTTCAAGAGTCGGTGACGCGAAATGGCGTCACGCGAGGCGCTGAAGCCGATCACGACCTTGCTGATCGCCTGTGCGGCGCGTGTTCCGACCTTGCGAAAAATCTGGATCTTCGGCGAAGCCAGGGGGACGATGACGCGCTCGATGAGTTCGTCGGGTGCCAGAGCGGTCTTCCGATAGTCGAGGTGGAACGCGTCATAGGCGAGGGAGCGACGACCTCGCGGGCTCGACAAAATTAATTGAGCGTTGAGCGCCAGCAGAGCCGGCAGCGAATCGCCCGCGGGGGAGGCGTTCGCGATGTTGCCGCCGAGAGTGGCGCGGTTCTGGATCTGGGCTGCTCCGATGGTCGCGGCTGCGTCGACCAGCATCGGCGCATGCTTGAGGACGTCGGCGGATTGCCGAATCTGCGTGAACGTCGTGGCCGCGCCGATGCTGAGGCCGTCGG
>JBDSLN010000343.1:0-2990 GCA_039916365.1 Vicinamibacteria bacterium | reverse complement strand
CTCCGCCCGATCTGACCTATCAGCAGAATGGGACCGGCCTTCTTCGTCTGGCGAACGGAATGGTGCCCGTGCTCAAACTGGGCGAGCAGATTCTGGGATCGAAGGGTTCGGTCGGCAAGCACATCGTGGTCGTCGAGCACGCCGGTCAGCGGCTGGGCCTCATCGTCGACGCGTTGATCGGAGACGCTCCGGTCGTGGTCAAGTCGATCGGTCGAGCCTTGCGGAGCGCCACCAGCATCTTCGGCGCCGCGATCTTGGGAGACGGCTACGTCGGGCTCATCCTCGACATTCCGGACGTCATGAAGCGTACGATGGCGTTGCGCGCCGCGCAGTCCAAGTAGGGGCAACAAACGTCCATGACCTTCACACGATCAACCCTTCACTCGATGGAAGTTTCCGTTCCCAAGGCTTCGGTCTCGATGCTGCGCTGTCGGATTGGCGGCGGTCAGTACCTCCTCCCTCTGACCAAGGTGCTCGAGATCATCCGGTTCGTGACGCCAACTCCGGTTCCACAAACCGCACCCTGGGTCATGGGCGTGATGACTCTTCGGGGACGCGTCATCCCGGTGATCGATCTAGCCGTGAAGTTCGGCGAGCCGCCGAGCAAGCCGGACGAATGGACCTGCATTGTTCTAGTGGAAATTGAGCTCGACGGCGAAAGCACTGTGCTTGGTCTGTTGACCATGCTCGTCAGCGAGATCCACGACCTCCAGTCGGGCGATCTCGAACCGCCGCCAAATGTGGGCACGCAGATTCGCGTCGAATTCCTGCGCGGTCTCTTGAAGCTCCAGGAGGGTTTCGCTCTTGCCCTCGACATGGATCGCGTTTTGACTTCCAATGAGCAAGTCGCCGTGCGTGAACTCGCGACCGAGGGAAACGGTTAGGTCTGCTACGCAAGCATGGAGCACGTGACCCTGCGGACGGCCGAGGACCCAAACGCGCTCCCGGAACTTGGGCCGCGCGAGTTCGAGCAGATTCGCAGCCTGATGGAAGGCTCCACCGGCGTCCATCTCACGGAGGCGAAGAGTGCCTTGGTAATGGCCCGCCTCGGACGCCGGCTGCGCGAGCTAAAAATGAAGTCGTACCGCGAGTACATGGCGCATCTCAGCGCCCATCCCGCGCAGGAGTCCATCGAGTTCATCGACCGACTTCTGACCAACGAAACCCGGCTCTTCCGCGAAGGATGGCAGTTCGACTATCTCGAGTCGACCATCGTTCCCCTCTGGCGTCAGACCGCCCGGGAAACCTTCGACCGGAATCTGCGCGTCTGGTCCGCCGCATGCTCGACCGGAGAGGAACCGGCGAGCCTGGCCGCTGTGCTCGACACCCGGTTTCCGGGTACAGAAGGCTACCGTGTCAGCATCCTGGCCACCGACCTGTCGACCCGCGCCCTGGCCGCGGCACGCACCCTGACCTTTCCCGGTGAGCGACTCAAGGATGTCCCGCCTGGGTACGTCGGACATTTTGAGGCGCTGGACGCTGCAAGAATTCGCCTGAAGGCTTCGGCCGCGCGACTCATTCACTTCGAGCCGGTCAATCTGTTAGCGCCTGCGGTGCCCTCCGCATCGTTTGACCTGATCCTGTGCCGGAACGTCTTGATCTATTTCACGCGCGAAACGAAGCGAATTGTGATCGATCACATGTGGCGCGCTCTGAAGCCGGGTGGATTTCTTTTCGTCGGTCATGCCGAGAGTCTGGTCGGCGTCATCGAAGGTCAGCGACCGTTGAAGCCGGCGGTTTACCGGAAGCCTTCCCGCCCATGAATCCTCTGATCGACGTTCTCGTGGTCGACGACTCTGCGCTCGTCCGTCAGACCCTGAAGGAACTGCTCGAGCGTTCAGGCGAATTCTCCGTCGCGTTCGCCGCCGATCCGTTCATCGCCGAACGGCGCATCGCGATCAAGCGGCCCCAAGTCATCGTCCTCGACATCGAGATGCCGGGGATGGACGGCCTGACCTTCCTGACTCGTTTGATGGCGACCGATCCCATCCCGGTTGTCATCTGCTCAGCCCGGGCCGGCGAAGACGCGGCGGTAGCGATTGAAGCGCTGGCGCGCGGCGCGATTGACGTGCTGCCCAAGCCAAGACTGGCGGTCAAGGATTTTCTTAGCGATACGTCCGCGCTTCTCGTCGATACGGTGCGCGCCGCCGCCCATTCGAAGCGAGGTATGTCGGCTGCTCCACCGGTCCGGCCGGTTCGGGCCCAGCCCGCGGAGATCAACAAGGGCATTGCGGCGACCTGGGCGGTCGCCATCGGCGCTTCCACGGGCGGAACCGAAGCCCTGGCCGTCGTGCTGAGCGCCCTGCCGCGAGACTCTCCCGCCGTCCTCGTGGTGCAACACATGCCCGAAGGGTTCACCAAGGCGTTCGCTAACCGCCTCAACGGTTTGGCGCAGATGAGCGTGAAGGAGGCCGAGGACGGCGAACCGATACGACAGGGCCACGTGCTGCTCGCCCCCGGCAACCGACACATGACGATCGTTCGAGGCGGCGCGCGGTTCGTGGTTCAGATCCAGACGACTCCACACGTCAACCGGCATCGCCCCAGTGTCGATGTTCTGTTCCGGTCCGTATCAGAGACCTTCGGCTCGCGCAGCGTGGGCGTCCTGCTTACCGGCATGGGCCGGGACGGAGCCGCCGGCTTGCTTGAGATGAAGAATCGAGGAGCCCACACCATCGCTCAGGACGAGAGCACTTCCGTTGTGTTTGGGATGCCGAAGGAAGCGATCCTTCTCGGCGCCGCGGGTCGGGTTCTGCCGCTACAGAACATCAGCTCGGGGATCTTGGACCTGCTTCCCCTGTCCTGACGGTGCTGTTTCGTCGCCCCATCGCGGGTCTTCGCAGCTTCCTCGCGTTACCTTTCAGCGTCGTTGGATCGCCTTCCTTGTTCATCATCGCGGAGCTTCGCGCCATGCTGATGGCGGCTGCGGACGACGGGCCTTTCCTCGGCCTCATCTCCGGGGGCCTCCAAGCGTCTTGCAGGATCGGACG
>JBDSLN010000342.1:0-4561 GCA_039916365.1 Vicinamibacteria bacterium | reverse complement strand
GCATGCTGCCGGGGAACGGCAGGTAGTAGATGAGGAAGCGCCCCTTCCAGATCTCCTCCGCGATCGAAGAATGGAAGACGAAGTGCCCGCCGCGGTAATACGGGAAGGCAGTGGCGCTCAGCCAGGCGACCCATCCGGAGGCCGCGGTCGCGATGGCGGCAGGACCCGGAAGAACGCGCGCGCCGTTGTCGCTCATGTCGACCGTACCGCGGACGAGCAGCGCCAGCGCTATCCCAGCGACCACGATGCACAGGAAACGGAAAACGAACGGGATAGCTGCGAGTGGATTCATGGCGATGGCGGTGGACGAGCCGATCAGCAGCAGAGCGCACGCCCAACGCCCCGCGGCAGCAGAGAGGCCGGCTGCGCCAAACCCGACGAGTGCCAGGAGTGCCGTGATCAGGATGGCCACCACAATCCGAATCGAGGGCAGCGCGCCATCGCGCTCCACGGTGACCTGATCGAGACGGACCGCATCGGAAGCGCCAGGCATGGTGAGAATCAGGCCGGACGTCCATCCAAAGGGCGCAAGCGAAGAAGTGGATCCCTCCGTCCATTGCGTCTCCTGAAGCGCGCTGACGATTTCCCGATCCCCGACGCGGAGAACATCCACGTCGCGCGAAGGTCCATCGATGGCAGCCGATGCTGTGACCTTCCAGGAGGTCCCGCCGCCGAAGTCGGACAGATCCAGCTGCGCGCCGCGTGGAGCCCGACGAGAGCGCTCGCCCCCTTTGCCTTCGAAGGAGCCAAATCCCTGCGCGACGGCGACCTCGTGACCCGATCCCAGGTCGATCACGATGCGAGACTGCGCGCGATACGCCAGCACGATCAGCACCACACCGGCAACGATCATCGCGACGACCGAGACATCTTTCAGACGACTGAGGCCAACGCGCAGAGCCTGTACCGAAGCTCGAGTCGCCGCGCCGATCCATCCGGCGACGCGAGGCATCAAGAAAGCCAAGAGGGCGATCACGCCCAGCGCGACGTCGAGGGGCCAGATCCACACTGCAGCGATTGGACGTGCAAAGGCAAACAACGCGGCCAGCACGGCAACGCAAAGCATCGCCGCTCGATCAGCGGTTCGTGGCGAAACTCCGCCTGTCATCGCTATGAAGGCCACCAGCCATCCGAGAAGAATCAACGCGGCGACGGAACTGATGGGTGGAACGCGGATGCCACGGGCCAGAGGAATCAGCCGAGCTTCCTCCACCCGTACGCCCAACCGCCGTGCATCGCCCGCTCCGGGCTCGAAGGTATCGGATTGAAGGCCGACTTCGAGGTCGGAGTTCCAAACGCCCACCGTCGCGGTCTCAAGGGACACGACGGCTGCGGAAGGTCCGAGCGTCTGCGCGACCCTTCGACCACCCACGCTCAGCGTGATCCGCGGCGCGTCCTCACCCGGCGGACGCCAGCCCGAGAGCAATACCTCCACCCGCACGGCGGCGCCTCTTCCCGGTCCCGGAAAAACAATCGTGCTCCAATCGCTGCTCCATCGCAGACCACTTTCAGTCGGAAAGAAATCGTGGAAGGTGGCGTGGGAGACCAGGCCGTCGGCTGCGTGAAGAACGATGGGACGCTGAACCTGATACGCCGCGGTCGCGAGCAGGAGGCTGACCGCGACCAGCCGGATCAGCGCATTCATCGCGACTTTTCTCGGGGCCTTCATCGAAGCGATGGAGGCGTGCGGCGCAGCTTGACCCACATACGCACCAGCGAAACCAGCGTCCGCGGTACGTCGCTTGGCCGCACCGTCGACTGACCGGCGGTGCGCGGATAATGTCTCACGCCGAGTTGCGCATACCGATAGCCCGCGCGATGAATGCGCGCCACGAGTTCTGTATCGATGAAGAAGTCCGGAGCGTCCAAAGGCAGCGCGCGGATGATGTCGCCCTTGAACAGCTTGAATGAGCAGTTCAGGTCCCGCACCGCCATGCCGAACGCCAGCGACGAGAGCCAGTTGAAGCCGCCCGACACGAACTTCCGCAGCCACGGATCCTGACGATCGACTCGGTATCCAAGAACGACATCGTTGTCGGCCATCAAAGGGACGATGCCCTTCAATTCCTGAAGGTCGAACTGGTTGTCGGAGTCCGTGTAGAAGACGAGTTCACCACGGCTCGCCTTGAAGCCGGCGCGCAAAGCGACGCCGTAGCCGAGATTCGTCGGGTGATCAACCACCCGAACCCGCGGATGAAATTCCGCGACCAGCTTCGTGAGGATCGCCGAGGTGCCATCGCGGCTTCCATCGTTGACCACGACGATCTCGTAGTCCGAGGTCACCCGGAGCGCGCCTCCCACTGCCCCTCGAACCGCCCGATCGATGCTGCCTTCCTCGTTGTAGACCGGAAGGACAATGGTGAGGCCCGGGGCCCGGTCCGGGTTCTCTGATGCGTTCTGGGATTCCATGGCGGATTGGGGGTTGGAATCACCCAGACGACCACGGTGTTCAAAAGACGGCACGGGACTTAGTTATCGGACGAGGGCGGCTCGTCGCCTGGATAAGGACCGCGGTCGGGCCGGACTTTTCGTTCCCCATCGGACAACTTCGCGACCGCCGCCACCACCAGGCCCACCCCGGCAAGAATCCCCAGGCCAACCAGCGGCTTGCGCTGGATATAGCGACCGGCCTTGGTCGCGTGTTTCTTTACCTTGCGCCCTACCTTCGATGCGTAATGCGTCGTGAGCGGGTAGGCCTCGACGCCGCGCATCGTGTGTTCGGCCTTCGCTTCCGCGGTGGTTTCGCCGGAACGACTGGGAACGCTGCGCACGACCTTCGTGACGAATCGTTCCGAGCGCGATCCGCGCTGGTGGGTGAAGACCCAGGTGAACTCGGCTCCCAGGAGGAAAATCTGGGCCGAAAAGTAGATCCACATCAAAAAGACCACGAGGGATCCCGCAGCACCAAAACCTGAGCCGACCGTGCTCCGTCCGAGATACAGGCCGATGAGCAACTTTCCCAGCTCGAACAGAACGGCGGTCACCACCGCACCCACGCCCACGTCACGCCAGGCAATACGGGCGCGCGGCATGACCTTATAAATGATGGCGAAAAGGAAGGCGCTGATGAGGAAAGACAGAAGAGAGTTCGCCACCTGTAGCCACGACTGCCGGCCTTCGAACCAGCGATGGGACAGTTCGCCCACCCCGGAAAGAACCGCGCCGAAAGCGAGGGAAAGCAACAGAAGAAAACTCATGATCGCCACCATCAGGAAGGACTTGAGCCTCGTGCGCAGCAGCGTCAGCAGGCTGTTGCTGCCTGCGGGTTCCGGCACGCGCCAGATGCGGTTGAGCGCGCTCTGCAGTTCTCCGAACACGCTGGTGGCGCCTAGAACCAACGTGAACACACCGATGATCGACGCGATCACGCCTTCCGCCGGCTGGCTCACGCTCTTGAGGAGCTGCTCCACGCTTGCCGCCGCCTGCACGCCGACGCGGTCGCGCAGTTGGAACGAGATTGCGCCTTCGGCCGCCTCCTGGCCGAACACCATTCCGCCCACCGCGATGACGAGGATCAGCAGGGGTGCGATCGAGAAAAGCGTGTAATAGGCGATGGCGGCACCCATGCTTGGCGCGTAGTCATCGACCCACGCCAACACGGTTTTGTCGACCAGCATCCGGATGTCTTTGAATGTCATGGGCCGGCGCGGTTCAGGAGTCGTCATTCAGTCTGAGACTCCATTATCAGCCGGAGAGCCGCGGTGGCCTATTCCAGGCGCGGTCGATCGTGCTATGTCTGAGCGGGATAGTACAACTCGGTGTTGACGCCTTGGGTGCTCGACTATCCTGAATCTGTCCTTTTTTGGAGGTTCGATGCACCCACCCGCCCGCTTCGTTTTCAGTGTCGCGCTCCTGTTCGTTTCAAGTGCGCGCGTCAACGCACAGTCGAATCGGATCGATCGGGTGACGCCGCTCGCGCCTGACCTCGCGGCTTACGGTTCGCACGCGCTTGGTGTGCGCACCATCCAGGTCACCGACAAGAATCGACCGGACATTCTCAATACCAAGGACGGCACAAAGGCCAGCCGCTACGACCGCACGCTGACCCTTGAAGTCTGGTACCCGGCGATCCTTGCGGCGGGTCAGGCTCAATCGGGCGACTACGAAGGCGTCGTCACGCGCGATCCCAAGGTGGTGGTGACGCTGCGCGGTCGCGCGGTGCGCGACGCGAATCCCGAGAAGGTGGTCGGAGGATTTCCTCTCGTCATCATTTCTCACGGATATCCCGGCAGTCGCTATCTGCTGAGCCACCTGGCCGAGAACCTCGCGAGCAAGGGCTTTGTGGTCGTGTCGATTCAACATCCAGACAGCGGCTACGATGACATGAAGGCGTTCGCGAGCACGCTCTACAACCGCCCCTTCGATCAGCTCTTCGTCTTGAATGAAATGGATCGGCTCGGGCGGAAAAGCTCAGGCAGTTTCCTTGAAGGTCTCGTCGACGCGAGCCACACCGGCATGGTCGGGTACTCGATGGGCGGTTACGGGCTAGTGAACGTGATTGGCGGCGGATTCAGTATGGCCGCGTCGAAACTTCCCGGAGTTCCACCCAATGGAATGCTCG
>JBDSLN010000341.1:0-2527 GCA_039916365.1 Vicinamibacteria bacterium | reverse complement strand
CGTGTTCCCGCGCCAGACGAACCATCTCGCCGATGATCAGGCTCGCTTCGGTTGGCGTGTCCGAGGATCGCGACATCCGATAGAGGCGGTGTAGGACCAATCCCGAGAGCGAATGGACCATCGACGTGAACGCGGCGATCGGAATGACGTAGCGCGCGACTTCAATCGATTTCTTGCCGGCTTCACGATCCACCTTTTTCCGCCGCGCCTCTGAGGCGTTCGGAGAAAGATGACGGATGTCGCCGATGATCAGGGTGGTGTCCTTGACCAGGATCTGCGAGAGGCGGGCGTAAGCGGCCCAGCCTTTCTCGATGGACTCTTCGTACACCGCGCGCGCCTCGGGTGATAGCGAATCGGGAACGTAGGCTCTGGCCTCGCCCAGCTTCACGAAACGCTGTGACGATTGTTCCGAGTTGTAGAACGGATGCGAGTGAAGGAAGGCCCAGACGAAATGCCGCGAGACGTTTTCGAGGCCGAACTCAAATGTGGCGTGCTGATAGACGGTGTGATGGCCGGCGGCGAAGGTCAGCGGGCCGATCGTGTCACGCTGCTTTTCGGTGATCTCCGTGTCGCCGATGACGCGCGGCGAGTAGCAGGTGCGCGCGGCGGCGATGGCGCCATCGTAGGCGCGCGGTCGCGCTGCGCGCAGCGTGACGATCGGAGGTCCGCTCAGGATCACGCGATCAGCGCCGAGACTTCAATGTTGCTTGCCCTGAGCCGTGGACTGTGTGCTTCGCAGTCGAAGGGCGGTCCCTGAGCCTGTCGAAGGGTCACCACTCTTCCATCTCGTACTTGAAGTTGCCCTTGATGCAGATTCGCTTGATGTCTTCCATCAGATCGCCGTTGCCGCACGTCAGCACGGCGGTGAGGCCGCGCGGCATGCGCGCTTGGAGCGCTTCGACGTCCACCCCCGCGCCGAGCTTCGGAGCAATGGTTCGCTCGGCGGCCTTCTGGGCAGCAGCCACATCGCCGTTGGTCTCTTTCGCCTCGGCTACGAGCTCCTCTTCGCGCGTCGGCAAGCCAAGGATGGACCGGAACAGGTTGTTCGCGCGTCCCTGCGACAGCAGTGGGTCTGCGTCGTCTGCTGTAGTGGGCCGACTGACGGATGGAACGTACTTGAAGTCGAACCCGGGCAAGCGCTCGGTATGAAGCTCGCGAAGAATCGCGTCATAGCCCAGCTCGGACGCGGTTCGATTCGCGTGGATCAAGGTGTAGCGAATCGACGAACCGAGACCTCTGCGCGCGTCGTTCGCCACCTGCTTCATCATGCCCACGAAAGGCGCGAGGCCGGTCCCCGTTCCGACCATGACGACGTTGTCGAAGTCGTTGGCGCGCTGGTCCAAGGTGAAGTTGCCGACGATCCGTTCGACGTAGCCCAATCGGTCGCCGGCGCGTGAGCCCGCGAACAGGGAATCGGTGAAGCGCCCGAAGCGACCATCGCCCAGCTTCTCCAGGGTGACGTAGAACTCGAGCTCGCCCCCCTCTTTCGTTTCAAAGGGCG
The DNA here is from genome assembly GCA_039916365.1 of Vicinamibacteria bacterium. Taxonomy (GTDB): domain Bacteria; phylum Acidobacteriota; class Vicinamibacteria; order Fen-336; family JAGNNV01; genus JAGNNV01. Next base: position 1,026 of record JBDSLN010000341.1, on the reverse strand, counting down.
CGGAAGCGATGGAATACGAATGCGTGACCGGACCCATCTTCGGCATGCCTTCGTCGGTCAGGGCCGGTTCGAAGTGGATATGGCCGTCGGGATCCTTGATCTTGACCGTGAGGTGGCAGTTCTCGCGGGTGAGCGCGATGTACTGGCCGGCCTTGTAGTCCGGAAACGTCGTGCCCTCATGCGGTTTCAGCGTGAAGACGGACAGGCCGGAGGAAACATCGGCCCACTTCGTGATCGTTCCGAATCTCTTTTCTGCCACGCGCGGATTCTAGTGGGCGGTGGACGATTCCGCGGACCGAAGCCGCCCCACAACCAGACCGTCGGTGGAGAGGCCTTGCGAGGCAAGCACGTATGATCTTCAGACCAAAGGAGATGTTCATGATTTTGAACCCGAGAAGAGTGTTCCTCACTCTGTCGCTTCTCGCCCTGTCCACCATTGCCTCCGCTGCCGAAAAGGCGCGGATCGAGGTGGAGGAGTGGACGATGACGAACGGCATGAAGTGGCTACTGTACGAACGGCATGACGCGCCGACGGTGGCGAGCGGTTGGGTGGCGCATGTCGGTTCGGCCAATGAACGGCCCGGCATCACAGGCATTTCCCATTTCTTCGAGCACATGATGTTCAAGGGCACCAACGTCATCGGGACCAAGGACATCGCCCTCGACCTCAAGCTGATCGCCGAGCAGGAAGAACTGCGGGCGGGCATGCGCGCCGAGATGTCGATCATGCGTGAGCGCCTCCGTCGCGGCGAGATCTCCAGCATGGATGATCCAGCCGCGAAGACCGCGCGCTACAAGGAACTCGAAATGAAGTTCGATGAGTCGGTGCTGAAGCAGCGCGAGAACATCATCAAGGATCAGATGGACCAGATCTACACGAAGAATGGCGGGGAATTCCTGAATGCCTCCACTAACGAAGACTGGACCGTGTATTTCATGCGTCTGCCCAAGAACAAGCTCGAGCTTTGGGCGTGGCTCGAGTCAGACCGTCTGCTGAACCCCGTCTTCCGCGAGTTCTACTCCGAG
>JBDSLN010000340.1:0-6775 GCA_039916365.1 Vicinamibacteria bacterium | reverse complement strand
CTTGTGTGGGCCTGGGCGACCCGACGATTTTGGGCTCAGGTTGCCCTGTCCCTGGTTGCGCTCATGAGTTGGCCCGCGGCTTTCTATTTGCTCGCTCCCTTGATCATCTGGCCGCGTGCCGGGACGGGACCGCCTGCTTTGTCTGAAACTCTTCCTTCCCGGCTTTCGATGCCGCACGTGGCGATTGCCCTTCCGCTAGGGGGCGCATTGCTCGCCTTGAGTTGGATGGTCTCCGACATGCCCCCGGTTGCGGCCTGGACGGCGTGGACCACCCTCTCGCTCATGACCAACGCGTGGTTTCTGGGTCTTGCATCAATCGCGGCGCTCGTCGTCGTGAGGCCGGTGCTCGCAAAGGAAGTGATGGGCCAATGGTCCATGAAGGGGATGCTTGTGTGCGCGGCTCTCTTCCTCGCGGGACAGATGTACGTTCGCGCCACGGAAAGCGGATCGCTCTCCTTTAGTGAGCAGACCTATTGGCGCGAGGTGCTTCTCTACGTCAGGACGCGGGCGCTCGCGCCCTTCGCCGGTCACACCGCTTATTTCGGAGCCCTCGCTGCGATGGCCTGCGCGATCTGGCCGCGCGCGCTCGCGGCCGCTCGATCACTCGGACCGGGACCCTTGGTAGCACTTTCCCTCATCGGATTGCAGGCGCTGGACACAGAGTCTCGGCGCCTCAACGCCAATTGGTTCCTGGCGGCGCTCTGCACTGTTTTGGCCATCCAGGCGTCACTGGTCAGTTCGCGCGCCTTGATCGCGTTCGCATCGCTCGCCGTCGTCTTCTCAAAGCTGTGGTGGCGCTGGAGCGGACCGAACCTCTTTGCGGAGGCGAATCCGCCCGGCAACTACTACAACCTTCAGGGGCCAAGCCTCTCGGATGAGGCCTACCTCATTCACCTGGCGGCCGCCTCCGTCCTGGCCGCCGCCGTGTGGGTTTGGACGCGCCGTGTGCCACCGGTGGAGCCGGCCCTATGACACGTCCTCTGCGTCTGGCTCTGGCCATAGCCGTGCTCTTTGGCGCCGCCGCGCGTTTCGATGCGGTGTCCCGAACCTATCCAGCCGATCGGGATCAAAGGACCGACGTACGCCGTTACTACCAGGCGATGGCGGAGTCGGTTCTTGCCGGCAAGGGATGGCTGCCGAGCTACCCAACCAATTTCATTCCTCCGCCCGGCCAGGCAATCTTCATCCTGATTCCCAAGTGGCTGATGCCCGGAATCGACTTTCGAGAGCTTCGGATCCTGCAGGCGCTGATCTCCACCGCGACCGTCCTCATGGGCTTTGCCATCGCATCGAGGCTCTGGGGAAGCCTGGCTGGCGTCACCGCCGCGTGGATGCTGGCGTTCTCGTATCCGCTCATCTTCTACGTTGGCACGCTGGTTCCCGAGACCAATTACCTGGCCTGTCTTTTCGCCTTCCTCTTCGCGTGCGTGGAGGCCCAGCGAGCGCCGTCGACCTGGCGTTTCGCGACGGCGGGTGCGCTGCTTGGCCTTGCCGTCATCTTTAAGCCGGTTCCAAGTCTTCTTGCCGTCGCACTTGTTCCGTGGGTCTGGAGATCCTCGGTGGCCGCGCAGCGCGCCAGGAACACCTTGGTCTTCGTCCTCGCGGCATGGATCGTTCCTGGAATATGGATCGCGCGCAACGCGATCCACTATGGCCACCTCTATCCGGTTTCCACCAACGGCGGGACGTTGCTAGCACTCGCCAACAACGAAGGCCTGGATTCCACCAGATCGGACATGATCTATTGGGACGATCTGTATCGGCGCGCGGATCTCTTCCGTGATCCCGCGATAGAGGCTCGCTATGCCGGCACGATCGACGTGGACGGGAAGCCAGAAGAAAATCTCAAAGACCGCGAGTACGCGAAGAGCACGCTTCGATACATCGCCTCTCACCCCCACCACTTCGTCCGCAACTACGCTTTCAAGCTCGGAAACTTCCTCATCTATCCGCGGCCCGGAGAACTGCCGCCCGAAGATCGGCCGCGTATCTTCAGCGAAATCTGGTTTCTTCAGGACGCTCTTCTGGCGCTCGGTTTGCTCGGCGGCGCCCTGCTGCTGAGCCGGCCGATCGAACGCGCGAGGGCGGCCGCGTTGCTCATCCTCCTGGGGTATCTGGTCGCGATGGGAGCCTTGATGCATCTGACGCGCGATGGCCGCATGAACTTTCCCGTGCGCGCTCTGCTGACCTTTCCCGCCGCCTTTGCCGTCGCTTCCGCATGGGCGAGGCTTAAAGGCGACCCGAGGACTCCTTCGGCCCGTTAACATCGCCGGGTGAGCGGCGGCCTTAAACCAAAAACGGGCGAATTGACGCGCCCTCGTCCCGATACAACCCTCGGCACCCAGCGTATCCGGCCGAACTACCTGCTGCCCGGAACCGGGTCGGTTCGGGCGGAGGTTCCCGCGTGGAAGCGTCTGCTCACATTCCTGACTGGAACCTGGAGCGGCCGGCTGATGCTGGCGTCCGTGTTGTGCGGAGTGGTCGAGTGGCTGCTGACCATCAGCATCCCTCTTCCCTGGAAGACGACGCTCATCATCCTGCTGCTCATTAACGCGCGGTCCGTCACTGTCCGCGTGGTGCGGAGTTTCTTCTACAAAGTCCGCGCGAAGCTGATGATGGCCTACGCGCTCACCGCGCTGGTCCCGCTCGCGCTTGGCATCATCTTCATGCTGGTGTCGTGGACCATCCTGATGCTCGCGTTCTCCACGCGCCTCGTGACCGGGGAGTTGGACCGTCATGAGGCGAGGCTAGGCGCGGCCGCAACCACGGCGGTCAATGTGGGTGCGTTGGCTTCCGCTTCGAAGGCCGACCTTGATGCCGTCATGGCGATGACGCTCGCTGAATATCCGTCGGCCACCTGGACAGTCATGCGCGACGGAGTCGTGCTGTCGAGCCGAGGCGACGCTTTGCACTCGCTCCCCACCTGGATCGAAGGCGATCGCTTCGCGGGCCTCGCGCGTGACGGTGAAAAGAAGCGGCTGCGCGCGGTGGCGAAGTCTGGCAAGGCGTTCGTGGTGGTCAGCACCCCGTATGACGCGTCGCTCTTCACTGACCTGGAAAATCAGACCGGCATCGTCGTCTCCAGTTTGAACAACACTTTGCCGGGTGAACGCTCGGCCCGTCCGCGCATCCGCGTGTCGCGCACCAGTTCTTCCGGCGATGGAACGACCACCACGAAAGGCGTGCCCGCGGGCGCCACCCATGATCAATACGACTGGGAAACGGGTGCGAAGTCCGCGGTCGCAATCCTGTTCAACGTGGATCCACTGCGCCTCTATTCGTCCCTCACGCCGGGCAAGGAACGCATTTCGCAGATGCTGCTGATTGCGCTGGGCGTGGTTGCGGCGATCTTCGCCTTCTTCTATCTGATCGCGCTTCTCTTCGGCACGGCTCTCGTTCGGTCCATCACGGGTTCGGTCCACGCGCTGTCGCTCGGAACTTCGAAGTTGCAGCGCGGCGACTTTTCGCATCGGATCATTGTCCACAGCAAAGACCAGCTCGGCGATCTCGCCCAATCCTTCAACTCGATGTCGCAGGGCATTGAAGATCTTCTCGAGCAGCAGGGCGAGAAGGAACGTATGGAAGAAGACCTCCGCGTTGCCCGCAACATTCAGATGAGCCTTTTGCCTCAGGAATACGTGGAAGTCGAAGGCCTCAAGATCGCGGCGGTCTGCTTACCCGCGAACGAAATGGGCGGCGACTACTTCGATTTGCTGCCCCTGTCTAACAACCGCCTCGGTGTTCTGATCGCCGACGTTTCCGGCAAAGGCACTTCCGCCGCGCTCTATATGGCCGAACTGAAGGGCCTGATTCTGTCGCTGTCGCGCAATCACGATTCGCCGAAGGCATTGTTGACCGAATTGAACGAGATCCTCTCGCCGAACCTGGATCGACGCTCGTTCGTGACCATGACGTACGCGATCTTCGATTCGGCCAAGCGCACGCTGCGCGTCTCACGCGCGGGGCACAATCCGCTGATCCACTTCGATGGTCGCACGGGCCTGACCCATCTGCTTTCACCTCCTGGCCTGGCTCTGGGATTCGATTCGGGCAACACCTTCAAGGCGGTGATCCAGGAACTGGAACTTCCGCTTGTGCCCGGCGATACCTTCCTGTTCTTCACCGACGGTATCTCCGAAGCGATGAACGGAGCGTCCGACCTCTTCGGTGAGAGTCGCCTCGCTTCGATCCTGAAAGACGCGAACACGATGTCGAGCGACGACCTCAAAGAGCACATCCTTCAAGAGGTAAGGACCTTCGCCGCGGGCGAGAGTCCTCATGACGACATGACGCTCGTCATCGTCAAGGTTGTCTAGGTCTTATGTCGCTTGATGTCCGAAGACGCGCCGCCGTAGAAGACGCGCTCGGGTATTCCTTCAAGGACGCGACTCTGCTGGACCAGGCGCTGACTCATAGGAGTTTGCTCCAGGAGCGGCGCGCCGTGGCTTCGAACGAGCCGCTGGAGTTCCTGGGCGATGCGGTGCTTGGTTTCGTGATCGCCGAAATGCTGCATCGTCGCGATCCGATGGGGGCTGAGGGCGACAAGACCCGCATCCGCGCGCGCCTGGTCTCGACGCCTTCGCTGGTCGCGGTGGGTCGTTCCTTTGATGTCGCGTCGCTTATTCAAATGAGCGCGGGCGAAGAGAAGAACGACGGCCGCGAACACGAGAAGGTTCAAGAGGACGCGGTGGAAGCGCTGATCGCCGCGGTCTACCTCGATGGCGGCATTGATGCCGCGCGCGCTGTGGTCACCCGTCTGTTCGAGCCGCGTCTTAACGGAGGCTCGCTCGCAACCAAGGATGCCAAAGGCGCGCTTCAGGAGTTCCTCCAGGGCCGTGGTCTCGACCTGCCGACTTACGACGTGGAGTCGCTCGAAGGCCCGCCGCATCGACAGCGGCATCGCGTTCGCTGCCTGGTCGGCGGGGAAGTGATGGGCCGGGGAGAAGGCTCATCCCGCAAAAAAGCCGAACTCGTCGCCGCCGCAGAAGCGCTAGAAGTTGTGAAGTCCCGCGCCGCCCAATAGCGATCTACGGGGCCGTATCACCCATCCGACGTTGATCGTTGTGGTCCGTCCGCCCTGATCGCTCGTCTCCGCGAACGGTAATGGCAGCTGCGGCCGAGGCGCTTTGTCGTTCCTTCGTCTCCGTGGGTCGCATGGCGTTTTTAATGAATGGAGTGACGCTGCCGCGTCACCAAGACTTTCAAGGAGCCTTGCGACCCACTGCGCTCAGGAACGGCGCCTCGTCAGAAGTGGTCCAACTCGTCCACTGCCTCCATCGTTGAATGTGTGAAGGGACCGCCTACGCACGTTGGTCTTCGCGCTCGCCGGGGCCGGGTACCGGTCAGCGGCGATGCCTGGTTCCTACCGCGCCTCGGACTCCTGATACAGGTATTTCTGGAAGCCGTTGAATGCCTTCCCGATCTCCTCGGCTTGGCCAAGATCCGCGACGGCGTCAGCGATGGAGTTGTTGTACTTCAGCCGCAGCAGTGGACTGAGCTTGCTCGGATCAAGCTCTTCGACGCCAACCGCGACGTAGTGGGAGAGCACGAAAGCCAGGAACGCCTGCTGCTTCGTGGTGAACCTCGCGGTGATACTGCCCTCGGCCATCGCCGCTCGCTCGGAGCGAGTCACCACGGGAAGGGCATAGGCGATGTGCGCCAGGACGTCGAAGAGATCACTCTTCTCGGCGTCGATGACCTTCTGCATCTCCGCGAGCTGTTCGCCGCCAAAGCCCTTCTCGGCCAGTCCTTCCAGCAGGACCCGCCGAGTCTCCGGCACGCTCCAGATCGAACGCAGTTCGGCCTCATCCTTGAAGAAAGAAGGCAGTTTGCCGAAGAGCATCTCCATGAACTGCTGAGCGGACATAGGGGTGCCATCGGGATGCCAGAACGTCGTGGACATCATGTGCTGGATGGTGCGCTCTTTGCCGTCCGCCAGCTTCACTTTGACCTTCGCTCGCGTCGCGAGCTCTGAGCCGGGCTCGGCTGCCGGTGTGCCAACGTCCGGCGGAGGGTCGGGATAGAGCTTCTTCTCCTTCTCCTCTGGCTGAATCGGTTCTCCGTCCCATTCGGGATCGCTGAAGTGCTGGTGGGCCTTCACAAAGTCGTAGACCGTGAAGTAATCCTTGCCATCGTAGAGCCGGGTGCCCCGGCCGATGATCTGCTTGAACTCAATCATCGAGTTGATCGGCCGCATCAGGACGATGTTGCGGATGTTGCGAGCATCGACGCCCGTTGAAAGTTTCTGCGACGTGGTCAGGATGGTAGGAATCGTCTTCTCATTGTCCTGAAAGGCGCGCAGATGCTCGTTGCCCAACTCGCCGTCATTGGCAGTGACGCGCTGGCAATAGCCAGGATCGTTGCTTGTCTTGATCTGGTTGATCAGGTCGCGCACCGCCAGCGCATGGTCTTGAGTGGCGCAGAAGACCAGGGTCTTGTCGCCCTGATTGATCTCGTCCATGAAGATCCTGACGCGCCGCGCCTCGCGCTCCTTGATCTCGATGATCTTGTTGAAGTCGCTCTCCACGTAGCGTTTTCCCGCCTCCACGTCGCCTTCGATCAACTGATCGTCGGAGGTGTAGACGTATTCGTCCAGCGTGGTGGAGATCTGCTTGACCTTGAATGGCGTGAGGAAGCCGTCGTTGATGCCTTCCTTCAGCGAGTAGATGTAGACGGGCTCCCCGAAGTAGCGGTAGGTATCGACGTTGTCCTTCCGCTTGGGTGTGGCGGTCAGCCCGAGCTGGGTGGCGGGGGAGAAGTACTCCAGGATGCCGCG